>JANPLC010000374.1:0-29267 GCA_031426335.1 Planctomycetota bacterium | reverse complement strand
GATCTGACCAAAGGAGTGGTGGCATGAGCGTCCTCAATCTCAACGGCGTCAGTGCGGTCGCCCGCCGTCAGCTGTACAGCCTGCTGGCCAACCCGCTCGGCTACGTCTTCATCTTCGCCTTCGTGGTGATCGCCGGCGCGTTCCTGTTCCTGCCGGACGTCTACTACACGCGCAACATCGCCGATTTCGGTCCGCTGTTCACCGTCATGCCGTGGCTGCTGGTCATCCTGCTGCCCGCGCTGGCGATGGGCTCGTGGGCGACCGAACGCGAACTCGGCACTGAGGAGCTGCTGCTGACGCTACCCTTCGGCATCATCGACGCGATCCTCGGCAAGTTTCTGGCGGTGGTTGGTTACTACACCATCGCCCTGCTGTGCAGCCTGACCAACCTCATCGTGCTGAGTTGGCTCGGCTCGCCGGACACCGGGTTGATCCTCGCCAACTACGTCGGCTGGTGGCTGGCCGGGGTGGCTTTTGCCGGCTTCGGTGTGCTCGCCAGCGTGCAGGTCGGCATGCCCGCCATCGCCTTCGTCGTCGGCGCAGCGTATTGCGCGATCATGATGATGGGCGCGCGCATGGTCGACTGGTTCGACCCGTTCAATCGCGGAGTCATCCCCTTCGGTGGCGTTATCACGGCGTTGGCAGCGGCCATCGCCGCGCTCGGCATCGCGGTGTTCATGTTGTCCAGCCGACGCTGGCGCCCGACCAACACCCAGCAGATCGCCGCCCATGTGGTGAGTGTGGCCTTCGGCCTGCTGCTGGCGATTAACGTCGGTCGCCTCGCCTACCTCAACAATGTCGATACCGATGTCAGCTCCGAGGGCCTGTCCTCGATCAGCGCCACCTCGGCCGAGGTCATCCGCAAGGTCGAACACCCGGTCACCATCCACGCCTTCATCAGCACCAACCTGCCGGATGATCTGCTGCTCAAAGGCAAGGAGGTCACCGATAAGCTGTTCGCCCTGGCACGTTCGTCTGGCGGCAAGGTCGAGGTCAAGCTCCTGCGTCCGGACAATGCTCTGGATGCGGCCGGCCTGCGTGCCACCAATGAATTCGGACTCAAGCCGACCCGCGCCATCGTCGACAGCGTCAGCGGCCGTAAACCGCAGGACGTGTTCCTCTGTGCTGCGGTGGTCAGCGGTTCGCGCTCGCAGAGCATCGCGGCTTTCGACCCGGGCCTGTCGGTGGAGTACGAACTGGTGCGTGCCGTGCGCACCGTCGGCAGCGCCAAGCGCCCGGTGATCGGCGTCGGCACCACCGACCTGAAGATTACCGCTGATTTTGATTTCCAATCCGGGCAGATGCGTCCGGCGTGGGAACTGATCGAGGAGCTGAAGAAACAGTATGAGGTCCGCGAGGTCAGCTTCGATGCTGATGTGCCGGAAGAGGTCCAGGTCCTGATCGTGCCGCTGCCGTCGAGCCTGACCCAGCCTCAGGTCGAGAAACTGCACGACTACGTGTGGTCGGGTCGTCCTGCGCTGCTGCTCGATGATCCGCTGCCGGCCTTCACCAGCCCGATGCTAGCGCCCAGCCAGCCCAAGCGTCCGGCGAGCAACCCGATGATGATGCAGCAGCAGCAACCGCCGGAACAGAAGGCCGACATGGGCCCGTTCTACCGTGCTCTTGGCCTGGACTTCAATCTCAACAGCGTGCTGTGGTCGGACTATAACCCCAGCCACCAGTTCCGCGGTACCATGCCGCCGGCGATCGTCTGGCTGTTGCGCGATCAGCAGAGCATCGAGTCATCGACCATCACCACCGGCATCGACTCCGTGGTCCTGCCGTTCCCTGGTTCGATCAGCATCGCCGAAGGAAAACCCGAGAGCCTGACGGTCACGCCGCTGCTGCGTCCGGCGCTGACGGCCAAGTGGGGCCGCCATCCGTTCAGCGAGTACTTCAAGAACGACCAGTTCGGCCAATTGCGTCAGAACCAGCCGAAGCGGTTCCTTGAAGGTGCCGCCAATTTGCGTCCGGCGTTGGCGGTGGAGGTCACCGGCGTCATGCCGAGTGCCTATCCCAAGCCCGATCCCAACGGCAAGCCGGCGGATAAACTGGCTGCTCCGGCAGCTGACAGCGAAAAGAAAGATGATCCGGCCAAGGTCGCCGAACCGGCAACCAGGACCGGGGTACCGAGCGCCAAGCCGATCCGCGTGATCGTGGTGGCGGACACCGACTTCGTCGCCAACGGCATCTTCGAACTCTACCGCAATGCCGGCAACCAGCTCGGTCGTGATGAAATGGCCGTGCTGCGTAATCTGCGCAACGTCCAATTCATGGCCAATGCAGTCGATGCGCTGGCCGCTGATCAGGACTTCCTCTCGCTGCGCAATCGTCGGCCGCTCGCCCGACCGCTGACGCTCATCGATGAGGTCAAGGTCCAGACCGACAACGTCCGGCGCGAGCAGTTGGAATCCGCGTCGAACACCGCTGAGCTCGAACTCAAGAAGGCGCAGGACGAGTTCACCAAGGCCACCGAGCGCATCGATGCCCTGACCGATCTGGACGAAAACGCCAAGGAGCAGCTCAAGGTCGACGTCGTGCGTGAAGCCAATCGCAAACTGCAGAAGTCGATGACCGACATCAACTACGCCAAGGACGTGACCATTCGCAACGCCGACATCATCCAAGACCAGACCATTCACCGTCGCCTGCTGCAAGTGAAGTGGTTCGCTGTCGGCATTCCGGCCTGCGTGATGCTGATCCTGGTGCTCGCGGTCGCCAGCCTGCGTCTGCGTTCTGAACGTTCGCACATCCCCGCCTCCCGCAAACGGAGTCAGCCATGAAAAGTCTTCCTCTCCTGCTTGGTGTTCTCGCCATCGGTACGGCGATTCCGGCGTGGATCCCGATGTCCGCAGATCAGGCGGTCGAAGCCGATCTGGTTGGCAAGGTGCTGAATCGCACTGGTAAAGAGGTCACCGCCGAACAGGTGACCTCGGTCCGCGTGGTCACCTGGGATGACGCGGCCAGCGCCCCGAAAGTCCTGGAGGTCCGGCGCAGCCAGGGTTCGTGGCTCATTCCCAGCCACTACAACTACCCCGCAGATGGCGGCACCCGCGTCGGCAAGACCAGTGGTGGTGTGCGGAACGTCGTGCGTGGTCGGTTGGCCACCCGTGACAGCAAGCAGCACGAGGACCTTGGTGTGGTCGATCCCTTCCTGGAAGACGACAAGGTCAAAGGGCGCGGCAAACGCGTGGTGCTCAAAGATGCGACCGAGGGCGTGTTGGTCGATATGATCATCGGCAAGAGCGTGCCCGATTCCGACAACCTGGTTTTCGTGCGTGATGCCGACGACGCGGCGGTCTACACCGCGCGTCTGGGTGCGTACAAGACCGATGAAGAAGATCGCTCGACCGACACGTCCTACGATGTCAGCTCGCGTTTCGTCGACTGGGTCGAGACCGATCTGCTCAAACTCAAGAGCGATGACATCCGGGCGATCAGCGTCTCTGACTATTCGGTGAACGAACAAACCGCCGCCATCGAAGAGCGTTCGCTCAGTCGCTTCAGCCGTGCTGCCGGCGCCACTGAATGGACCGCGGCTCAGACGCCGGAGGGCAAACGCGTCCTCAAGGACACCCTCGACAAGCTGCTTTCCCAGGCCACCAGCCTGCGCCTGTCGGGCGTGCGCCGCTTCAGCCTCGATTGGCTGTCGCAGGCGGGGTTCTTCCCGAGTGAATCCCCGCAATTGCTCGCTCGAGCCGATTCGCTGAAGGTGTCCTTCAACAACAAAGTCTACGCGTTGTTCGGCAACGAAGGCCGCGTCGACTTCACCACCAAGGACGGCCTGCGTTACAGCCTGCTGTTCGGTGAGATCTCTAGCGAGGACGAAGACAAGCCCTCGGGCGAGGCGGCCCAGGCGAAGAAGAAGGATGCCGCTGCGGTTGGTCACAATCGCTACATGAGCGTGTACGTGGCCTACGATCCGACGGCGGATGAGGATGCGCTCAAGGCCAAGGCAGAAGCTGAGGCCAAGAAGGCCGAAGCCGACAAGGCGGCCGCTGCTGCTGCTGCCGATCCCACCAAAGCCGGGGAAAAACCAGCGGAAAAACCGCTCGATCCGCCCAAGGCCGCCCCTGGTCAGGCGCGTGCCGCCAAGGCGCAGGCGCGCTTCAGCCAGTTCTTCTACGTCATCAGCGACGAGAACTTCAAGGCCCTACGTCCGGCACTCGACAAACAGTTCGAAGCCAAACCGGCGGATCCGGCTCCGGCCCCAGCTCCAGCTCCAGGTGTCGTCCCGGCGCCAGCAGGACCTGACGCGCCTCCAGCTCCAGCTCCAGCTCCTGTGGCCCCGGCTCCCGCTGCCGCTCCGGCGGCGGCAACGCCCGCTGCGCCGACGCCTTGAACGATCCCTGGCGCAAGCCGGGGCTTGGCAGGTGACCTCCGCAGGTGGATGCTGACTGGCATGCCCATTACCTTCGTTGGCGATGTCCACGGTTGGCGTGCGCGGTTGGATCGTGTGGTCGAAGCCGCCGTCGGTGAACTGGTGTTCATGGGCGACCTCATCGACCGCGGCCCGGAGTCGCCTGCGGTGCTCGACCGGGTGCGCAGCCTGTGTGAAGGCCGGCGTGCGCGCTGCCTGCTCGGCAATCACGAATACACGCTGATGCGTGCGCTCGGCTTGCCCGGTACCGGCTTCGCGCCAGACCTGCGCCTATTTGAGGCGTGGAAACGCAGCTTCGGTGGTCAGGCGGTGATGACCGCCTACGGCGTGAAGACGCCCGAGGCGTTGATGCAGTCACTCGGTGATCACCTGCCGTGGTTGATGTCGCTGCCGTGGATCTTGCGTGGTGAGGAAGGTGCTAGGCGCTGGATCGCCGTGCATGCTGGCCTGGGTGAAGAACCGTGGGAACCGCAGGTGCAACGCCTTGAACGCGGCTGGGCCGCTGATGACGGCAACGCGGCGCATCTGTTCAACAAGGCGTGGGCCCAGTGTGTGCCCGCAGACCTGCCAGCGGAATGCTGCGTGGTCAGCGGCCACACGCCGCTGCGGCAGGCGCTGGTGTTGGCGCAGCGGATCCTGTGCGACACCAGCGGGGGATTGCCGGATCGTCCACTCAGTGCCGTGGTGTGGCCCGAAGGCCGAGTCATCACGTCGTAGGCGGTCGCGTCGGCGGCTTGCTGCGGGCGATGCGCCATTGCACGGCGGTCACGCCGGTGCCGGCGTGGGCCAAGGCCTGCAGGACGGTGCGCTCGCGGTGCTGGCGCAGTTCGGCGAGCAGTGGTCCGTCCACCACTTCGATGGTCAGTACTCCAGCCTGAAGACGCACGGGTTTGAGCTTGGCGAGGAGTGCTTCGCCCACGGCGCTTTTCAGCGCATCGGTGACCTTCTGGAAACGCTTGAGCCGGCGGAAGGTTTCGCTGCCGAGGAGATCCTGGATCTCATCACCCAAAGGATTGGCCGCGCGGTAGCGGTAACGGGGACGCCCGGCGAGCCGGCGATCACGATCAGGATTCGAAGCGGCCATGGCGCTGATTGAGCTGCCGCGCAGCGGCGTGCAAGCGGCGCAGCGACGTGCATGCGTGGGAGGTGGCATTCGTCACCGCCTGGCTTATCGACAACATCATGGCCACGATCCGTTCCCGCGACCTGACTGCCCTGTGGCGCGTCGGTGCGTTCTCGCATCAGCGGGTTGCAGCGACGGCGGACTACCTGTGGGATAATCGCGAGCGGAAACCCGCACGGTTGTGCGTCTTCCAATACACCGTCGAAGGAGTGTTGCGTTACCGTGACCGCGAGGGCGAGCGTGAGGTGCCGGCTGGGCACGCGGTGTTGTTCACCTTTGGCGAACCGAGCCGCTATTGGTTGCCG
Organism: Planctomycetota bacterium; assembly: GCA_031426335.1. Classification (GTDB taxonomy): domain Bacteria; phylum Planctomycetota; class UBA11346; order UBA11346; family UBA11346; genus BOG-1363. Next base: position 23,458 of record JANPLC010000374.1, on the reverse strand, counting down.
GCGGGGCCGCGGGCGTCGTACCTCTGCGACTGGATTAATCTTCAGGGAGCAGGGCTGGCCGAGCACTGGTCGCATCTGCGCCGGCGTTATGGCTCGGTGATTCCCGTTGGCGCCGACGTGGTCGCCGAACTGCAGCGGTTGATGGCCGCCGCCGATCCGGCGGCGGGACGAGACACCGTGCAAATCGCCGGTGCGGTGCACCGTTTTGTCATGCACCTGTTCAGTGCGCTCACCCGTGACCTCTCGGCGCGTCAGACGCCGGTGGAGCGGGCGATCGAGGCGCTGCTGACCAAACCGCTGCACCCGGGCTCACTCACCGCGCTGGCGCGGCGTTTTTCCTGCAGCCGTGAACACCTCTGTCGGGCGTTCGTGCGCCGCACCGGACGTCCTCCAGGTGATTGGCAGACCGAACAACGGGTGCAGGCAGCCGTGCACTTGCTGCGCAATACGGCGCTGACCCTGGGTGAAGTGGCGGCACAGTCCGGTTTCAGTTCGATCCAGACCTTGTCGCGTCAGGTGCGGCGCGTCACCGGACACTCTCCGCGTGCGGTGCGTGGCAGCTGATCACCCCAGCCGTTCCAGCACCTCAAGGAGTTCGCGCAGGTGCAGGATCTCAGCGTCCGGACGGCAACGGGAAAGCGCGTCCTGGGAGTAGATGTTCTCTGTGACGCGCAGGCACGTGCGCATTCCATGCGCTCGCGCGCCTTCGATGTCTCGCAACGGGTGGTCACCGACATGCAGTACACGGTCGGGGGTTTCGCCCGCCTGGTCGAGCGCGTGCTGAAAATGACGCGGATGTGGTTTGATCCAGCCGACCTCGCAACTCAGGCTGTAAAAATCGATGTACCCAGCGAGCCCGTGCCGGTGGAACCACTCGCGGCAGGCGTCACCCGGCCACGGCGTGTGCGAGAGGATGCCGATACGGTAGCCGCGCGCCTTGAGCATGCTCAGTGCCGGACCGCTATCGCCATACGGGATGACGGTGTCGGTCAGCCGCGCGGTGCAGCGCCCGAGTGCTTGGCGCACCTGATGTTGATCCGCGTCCATGCCGCCAACGGCAGCGACCCAGCCAGCCAGCATGGCGGCGAAATCGAACTCCTTGTGTTCCGGATTTTGCAGCGGATCGATCGACCGGCGCCAATCCCCAGCGAGATCCGCCATCGCCTGATCGGCGAACGCCGCAGGCACCACCACGCAGCCGAGCGCCGCCAGATCCTGGCCCAGGCGCTCAAAGGCACGGCGTTGTGTGACCAGGTAGGGCATGCCGTGGTTGGCGGCGAGGGTGTCGCCCCAATCAAGAGTGACGGTGGTGATGCGACGGGTAGGGGCCATGGTAAGCAGTCTCAATCGCTGAGACGCGGACCAAACGGAAAAGGTCTGCGTTCCTCGGTAAGCACCGGATAGTCGCAGGGATGGCCGAAGCAGACGCAGAACTGGTAGGACGGGCACTGGGTGGTGATCGCAGCGCATTTGAAGCGCTGGTATCGCTCCACCTGCAGCGCGCCCGTGCCGTGGCGCGTGGCGTCCTGGGTGATGATCAGGCGGTCGACGACGCGGTGCAGGAATCGTTCATGCGCGCCTACAACCACCTGGGCCAACTCGGCGACCATGCGACCTTTCCGGCGTGGCTGTGCACCATCGTGCGCAACGAGGCCGTCACCTGGCTGCGGCGCAATGCGCGGGTGCGCAGCGTCGACGACGAACAACTCAAAGAGATCCCGCAACGCGAGGTGGAGGGCGAGAACCCGTTGCTCGAACGGCTACGGACTTCGCTCAAACGCATCCCGCCGCAGTACCGCGAAATCCTGGCGTTGAAGTATGAGGCCGGACTCGATTACGACCGCATCGCCGAATCACTGGGCATCAGCGTGGCGAACGTGGAGAAGCGCTTGTACCGCGCGCGGCAGGCGCTGATGGCGCTGATGCCGGAATTGGGCGCACCTCCGGAATAGCTGCGAGCTGCGAAACACCGCGTAAATTACTGCGGACAAACTCGTAGCTCATTGCTCGCGGCTACGCTGCCGGAGGCGGCGTCTTCCCCAGCAGCTTGGCGATGTTCGAGCGGTGCCGCACGATCACCAAGGCACTGACCAGGAACAGGAAGATCGTCAGCGGCAGGTTGAGCACCGCCCACGGCGCGGGAAACGTCACCAGGTGGGCGAAGGGCATCACCAGCGCCGCGACCACCGATGCTGGTCCGACGGCGTCGCTGGCCTTGATGCGGAAGACCGCGTAGCAGAGCGCCCACACCAGTACCCAGATGCCAAAGGTGATGGCAGCGGCGATGTACACCAGACCGATGAGTACGCCGAGGGAGGTCGCCACTGCCTTGCCACCTTTGAAGCCGTGGAAGCAGGTGAAGCTATGGCCCAGGATCGCACACGCGGCGGTCAGCACCGGCAGGGTCGCATGCGCGTTGCCGGCATCGACCAGGGCGAGCGCGATCAGCACCGGGATCAGGCCTTTGGCCAGATCGGCAACGAAGATCAGGAAGAACCATTTGCGCCCGAGCACCCGCCCGGCGTTGGTGGCCCCCAAGTTGCCTGAGCCGTGTTGGCGCAGGTCGATCCCTTTCGCACGCGCCGCCAGCCAGGCGAAGCTGACCGAGCCGAGCAGGTAGGTGAGGGGCAGCAGCAGCCAACTCATCGGACAGCGACCTTGTTCACGTGCGGATTATTTGCGGCGACCACGCGTCGGCGGCGGGCCGCGACGTTTGGGGCGGTTGGTCTTGGCCGGCAGCACCAGCGTCGCGCGGCGTTCGGCCTTGGTGCGGGCCTTGACCACCTGGTGTTTGTCTTCGCTCTCATGGAACACGCTTTCACGCGCCTTGAAGAGAATGCGCAGCGGGACCTTAGAGAAAGGCAGGCGCTCGCGCAGGAAGTTCTCCAGGTAGCGGGAATAACCGGGTTCGATCCAGTCGGTACGGTTGACGAAAAAAATGAACGTCGGCGGCAAGGTGTCGACCTGGGTGCCGTAGTAGATCTTGGTATGCACCGGGCCGACCTTGCGCGGACGCCGGCGTTGAACCGCCTGTTCGAGCAGCTCGTTGAGCTGCGAGGTGGTGATGCGCTGTTTAGTTTCGTGGTGCAGTTCGGTGGCGAGCTTGAGCGCCTCACCGATATGCGCGCCGGTCAAAGCACAGGTGTAGGTGATCGGCGCGAACTTCAGGCCGGGCAGGCGGTCGCGCAGCCAGGTGGTGTATTCAGCGCGTGTGGCGCCACCTTTTTCCGCTAGATCCCATTTGTTGATGACCAGCACGGTCGGCTTGCCTTCGACCTCGCAGAAGTGCGCGATTTTTTTGTCGACCGCGCCGACCTCGTCGCTGGCGTCGAGTACCAGCAGCACCACGTCGGCGCGTTTGATCGCACGTTCGGTGCGGCAGGCGGCGTAGAATTCCAGATCTTCTTCGATCTGGGCTTTCTTCCGCAGTCCGGCGGTATCGATCAGGGTGAAGAGGCCTTCTGGACGATCGATCGGCACGTCCACCGCATCGCGCGTGGTGCCCGGCAGGTTGGCCACGATCACCCGTTCCTCGCCGCAAAAGGCGTTGGTCAGCGATGATTTGCCGACATTGCGGCGACCAGCGAGGCAGATCAGAATGCGGCCATCGTTGATACGCGGCGCGACTTCTTCACCGACGCGCGCGCCCTTCAATCCTTCGCAGGCCCGTTCGACCATGGTCGACAGGCCGGTGGCCTGCGCTGCGCTGATGCCTACGGGTTCGCCCAGGCCCAGCGAGGCGAACTGGTGCATCTCGTGATCGAGGCCGTCGTGGTCGAGTTTGTTGACCACCACCAGCACGCGATCCTGCAGCGGTCGCAGGCGGTTGGCGATCTCGCGATCAAGGTGGGTCACACCATCGCGGCCATCGGTGAGGAAGAGGATGCGGTCGGCGGCACCGATAGCGCGATCAATCTGACGGTAGACGTCGGTTTCCAAACGGTGGTCATCGACGATGCCGATGCCGCCGGTGTCGACGATCTCGAAACGGAAGCCGTCGCGTTCGACCTCATGCAGCAGGCGGTCGCGCGTCACGCCAGGCGTGGGGTCGACGATGGCTATGGGTTCACCCACCAGGCGGTTGAACAGGCTCGATTTTCCGACATTCGGACGGCCGACGATGGCGATGGAGGGCAACATAACGGCGGCAATCCGAGGTGGGTGGTGCAACAGGTGCGTAGGTGTGGACACAGCGGCGACCGTGCGGGCGCGCGCCGAATCGGGCAGTCAGGTCATGGATGATCAGGGGACGACGGTCGGTAGGCCTGGGAGCTTGTCATCCGGCGACCCGCTGGCCGGCTTCATCAGGCGGAGCGGCAAGGTAAAACAGGGCACCTGATCCAGCAAGGACCAGTTGGGTGGGCTTGTGTCGAGGCGCAAGACCTCCTGCATCGCCAATGCCGCCGCCAACGCCTGCACCGGTGGCAACACCGTCGGATCGGTGATCCAGGCCTCGTGCGTCGCCTCGGGACGGCCGCTGAGCAGACGACCGAACGGACTCACCAATGCTTCCGGCAGCTGTTCCTTGGGCGTGAAGGGGCCTTCGGGCTGCGCCGGTTCGCTACCGTGTCGGCGGTAACGCAAAAGCCGGTAGAGGGCGTAGGCGAGCGGATCGCGCCGTGCGAGCGGCACCGTGCCGTCGCCGGTGGGGAGCCGATGGTTCTCGTCCGGATCGAGTGCTGCCAGTGCCGCCAAGGGATCGCCGATGCCGTTGAGGGCGAGGATCGCTAGCGCCAGGGCGGCTTCGCGCGCCGGTGCAGTGCTGGCCTGCGCCGCTTCCAGAGCCCGCGCACGGTTGAGAAGCCGCTGTTCGGCGATGGTCTCGGGACCGGCATTTGGCGGCGCCGGAGTGTCGAGCGCATCGAGGATCAGTGCGCGCGTGCTGACGGCGGACACCCCGCCAGGCTCGAAGGCGGCGAGTTGGATCAGACGTTCGAGTGCTGGACGTACGGGGTTGCGTTCATCCGCCAGCAGCGGGATCGGACTGCTGAACGTGGCGCCGGGATTGCCACCGGCGAACGCGCGCCAGCGGCTCGCGACCCATTCGGGTGCTTCGGCCGGCGTCGGCCGCGGCGTGCCGCCGCGCAGGCAGTCAGCGCCATGGCTGATCAGGCGCAGTTGCCAGCGCCATTCCTCAGGGATCGCCGACGAACTGTGGGTGAGTGCCGCGGTGGCGCAGTCCGAGAGCGTGGCGAACCACTGGTTGCGCCAGCGCACGACGTCCTCGGGCGCGCGGAAGGGGGGACGTGAACCGGTGCGCACCAGCCGGTCGAGCAGTTCCATCGCCAGGCCGGCGGATTCACCGACCGGGTTCTCATGCGTCAGGCGGATGAGTTCCTGTACGGCGTCAGCCGTACGTTTGGCCGCATCGGAATCCTGGCGCACCAGTGCCACCTGCGCCTCGCCCCAGGCGAGCCATTGACGCAGTTCTCCGAGCGAAGGAGCGGACGCGCTGAAGGCGCTGATGGCCACCGTGGCGGCGCGCACCGCTGCGGCTTTTTCCGTGGTGGTTTTTTCTGCGTCGAGCACCAGTGCCTGGCGAGTGATGAATAAAGCGTGATCGGGTTGCTGCGGATCTGACAACACGCGTTGCAGGGTCACGGCATCACCCGCCAGCGCCGCGACCGTGCTCGGCGGTAGCACATGGCGGTCGTCGTGCAGGCTGATGGTGCTGCCTTCCATCGGGCCGGAGGCCTGGAAGCCCCAGGCGCTTGCCGGCGGAGTGGATTGCGGATCGAGCACGCTGAGAATGCGCACCTCATCGACCCACACCTCCAGGCGGAAGCCGTGTCGCACCAGCACCACCTGCTGGGGAAAATGATCAAGACTGGTGACGCCGAGCACGAGTGCCGGATTGCCGCGCGTGAGCGTCAGCGACAAGCGGCTGGGCTGCCATTGCAGTTCATAGCCATCACCGGCCCGGCCGCCTTCGAACATCAGCCACGCCGGACCAGGCGGTTTGAGTCCGGGATCGATACGCAGGTGCATGCGCCAAGTGACATTCGGCTGGTTGCGGGGGTCGCCGGCATCGTGGTTGTCGAGCACCACGCTGGAGCGCGCGCCGCCGGGAATGCGGGCGAAACCCAGTTGGGTGGTTTCCGGCTGGACCCACCACGACCACACCGACACCACAACCACCACGCCCAGGGCGATGGTCAGCATGCTGCGCCACCAAAAACGTGAACGACGGCTCATCGAGTGGGCCACGATAGGACGGCAGCCGTTGGGGGCCAGCGGGGCCCGCTGCTGCCGGCTACCGGGTCGGAATCAGCCGAAGAGGTCCTCGTCCGGCTGCGGGGTGCTTTCCCGCCGGGTACGACGCTCCTGGTGGTAGGACGCATCCTCTTCGCCGTCTTCTGAGGCTTCCGGCGCCCCCATCTCGAAGCGCATCTTGGCCGGGAAGAAGTTCATGCTGGCGTGGCCAGTGGGACCGAAGCGGTTTTTCGCCACGATCACCTTGATTTTACGGCACTCATCGCGTTTGCCGCCATCGCCGCTGTCGACGCGATGGATGAAGATCACCGCGTCGGCGTCCTGTTCGATCGAGCCCGAACCGCGCAAGTCGGACAGGCGGGGCTCGCGCGGGGCGGCGCCGACACCTTTTTCGCTTTCGCGTGACATCTGTGACAGCGCCATCACCGGGATGCGCAGTTCACGCGCCATGACTTTGAGCACGCGGCTGATCTCGCTGACTTTTTCGTACTCGCTGGCGTCCGGGCGGGCGCTGTTGAGCAGTTGGAGGTAGTCGAGCACCACCAGCTTGAGCTTGTTGTTGGTCTCCAACATGCGGCGTTTGACGATCGAACGCAGGCCCTGAACGGTCAGATCGCTGACGTCCATCAGGTCGAGCTGCCAACCCTTGAAGGCCTTGGCGGTTTCGGCCAAGCGCTCCATCGCACTGGTGTCGAGCGTGCCGTTTTCCAGCGCGCTGAACTCGATGCTGGCCTCGGCTGAGAGCAACTTTTTGACCAGGTCCTTGCGGTCGACTTCCAGACTGAAGAACAACACGCCGTTTTTTTCCTCAGCATGACCGGCGATGTTGGCGACAATTTTCAGCGCCAACGAGGTTTTGCCCACGCCAGGACGCGCGGCGAGCACGTACAGGCCGCCCGGACGCAGCGACATCAGCTTGTCGTCGACATCGGCGATGCCGGTCTTCACTCCGATCTCGGGGTTGTTGATGTGCGCCTGGATGGCGTCGAGGGTCTCGTCGACCACTGAGCCGATTCCGTGTACGCTCACCGACTTGTTGAAGCGGCCGAGGTCGAGCACCACTTGGCTGCCCTCGTCGATCAGTTGCGGAAAGGTTTCCGGCGTGCGATAGGCCTTGTCGCACAACGTCTGCAGCCGAGTAATCAGCCGGCGTTTGAGATAGTAGTCCCACAACAGCGTGACGTTCCGGTCGATGCTCGCCGCTGGCGCGATGGCTTCCGCGAGGTTGGTGACGGTATTGAAACCGCCGATGGCGGCGAGCGCGCTATCTTCGTAGCCGGCGGCCTCGTCGGCCACCGAACGTTGGTAGAGCGCGCGCAAGCGGGCGCGCCCCAGGCTGTCGAGTTGATCAGAATCGAGCAGCAGTTGCTGATTTTTGAGGCGTTCGAGCAGTGCCTTGAAATCGTAGCGCGACAACAATTCCGCTACCGCTTGCGCATCGACGCGGTGGCCGGCGTCATCTAATTCCAGGCAGGCGAGGTAGACGATGCGGTGGTCGCGGTTGAAGTACCCCAGCGGATGTTCGACCACGGCCCGGACCTTGTGCATCGCGGTGGCATGGCGGCCGTCCAGCAGCACGCCCAGGATGGCACGTTCCAGTTCCAGGTTGTTGGGCGGTTCACGACCGATGACGGCGTCATCCCGCCGTGGGCGTGGACGGGGTTGCTGGCGATCAAGGGGCAGGGAGTCGGCCATGGGCGTCAGCAGTGTCCGTAACTAGGGTCTGGGGCACTATTGAGGCGAGCCCGGCGGACGTCAGAGGCAGTTTTGCCCGTTTTGCCCAAAGTTGTTCACAGTCTTCGCGCCGCCGCGGGGCCAGCGGTGGGTTTGGCGGGCTGCTGCCAGTGAACGAACCATAGTACGACGTCGCCGCGTCAGGCGGGGGCGCAGACGAAGGATTTACCGCTGTTAGTCCACATCCGCCTCACCCCGAATGGGACTTTTGCCCATGGTTCTCCACAATGCCAACCAGCGCCTCCACCAGCTCTGCGATGGGCTTCGTACCGTCGAGAACCACGTCGGCGACCGCACGATAGAGCGGTTCGCGGATGGTCAGCACACGGCTCACTTCATCCGCGACGTTGCCGCCCGTCAGACTCGGCCGTCCACCTGCGTTGGCCGACAGCCGTTGCCGCAAGATCTCGGCGGGTACCGCGAGGTAGACGCACACACCGCCGAATGTGCGGATAAAACCACGGTTTTCTTCACGTAGAATACAGCCGCCGCCGGTCGCCAGCACGAGATTCCCCGGCATTTCCAGGGTCGTGCGCAATTCTGTGGTCTCGGCCTCGCGGAACGCCGCTTCGCCGTGTACGGAAAAATACGCGGCGATCGGCATGCCGATGCGGGCGGTGATGGCCTGATCCAGATCCGTAAATGGCCACCGCAGGCGGCTGGCGACCAGTGGGCCAAGGGTACTTTTTCCACAGGCCCGGTATCCGATGAGGCTCAGACGGCGCATGGGCGGAGGTTATCGACGACTCGCCCGCTGTCTGCGCCCCTCGCGCCGTCTGGGAACCAGGAGACTCACCGGCGCTTGCCCGCCGCCGCGCACTATTGCCTGCCCACCCCTCTGGAGCTATGACCCGACGGCCATGGCCCAACTCCTGCAACCAAAGCAACAACTTGCTGGCTACGAGATTGGCGAGTTGGTCGGCAAAGGTGGCATGGGCGAGGTCTATCGAGCCCGCCAGATCAGCATGGACCGGGTGGTGGCGCTTAAAATCCTCGCCCCGCGGCTGGCCAAGCAGGATCCGATCTTCGCCAAGCGCTTCGTCGACGAGGCCCGTGCCGCCGGTCGGCTGAACCATCCCAACATCATTGCCGTGCACGACGTGGGCAAGGCGCCCATGCCGGGGTCGGCCGCCGGCACCGAGCCGGACCTCGACTACTTTTCCATGGAGTACGTCGACGGCGAATCGGTGAAGGACGTCATCGAGCGGCAAGCCATCTCCCCCTTGTCGTTGGTGGCGCAGGTGATGCAGGGCATGACCGAAGCGATGGTCTACGCCGAGGCGCAGGGCATTGTCCATCGCGACATCAAGCCTGACAACATCATGATCACCAATGGTGGCGTGGTGAAGCTCGCGGATCTGGGTTTGGCGCTGCAATTGGGTGGCGAAGAAGTCATCAGTGAGAAGGACGGTCAGGGCCGCAGCAAAGTCATGGGCACGCCGCTGTACATGAGCCCAGAACAGGCGCGTGCGCTGACGGTCGATTCACGCAGCGACCAGAACAGCCTCGGCGCCACTGTGTTTCACATGCTCACCGGCAAGCCGCCCTTCAAGGGTGACAATGCCAAGGTCATCATGCGCTCGCACGTCTTCGATCCGGTGCCGGATCCGAAGGACCTGAATCCCGACGTGCCAGAAGGCTGGCGTCAGGTGACCATGCGCTTGTTGGCCAAGACCCCGGAGGAGCGCTTCCCCAACGCTGTCGCCATGCGTGCCGCCATGCAGGCGGCGATCAGTGGCCATGGCAGCCCTGGGATATCTCGTCGGGTGCGCACCAGCGGTTTCGCCAACGCCAAGGAACGTGCGGCAGCGATGCCGTCGTGGGCGAAGTACCTCGTCTACGGTTTTGCCGGCGCCGTGGTGCTGATGGTGGTGGTGTTCTCAATCCCCTGGGGTGGTAGTAAAAAAGATATCAAAACCGCGGAGAATCCGCTGCCCGCCCAGCCCGATCCGCAGGTGGTGGCGCAGAAGCAGGTCGAACGGGTGAAGAGTGCGATCTCTGCCCTGACGGCGGATCACGAGAAAGCCATTGTCGCCATCGACCAGTTGGCGCAGGACAAGAGCATCCCGGTTGGACCAGCACGTGACCTGCTGGATCGTGAACGCGCAGCACGCGTCACCGCGCTGAATGAACAGAAGCGCAAAGAAGAGGAGCGCCTGTTGGCGGAAAAAGCCCGCGAGCGCCAGGCGCGTACCATCGAACTGGAACAGGCGTGGGCGTCCAACAATTTGCCGAAGGTCAAAGAGTGCATCGACTACCTGAGTGCCGAGGCCGACAAGCTCTCACCGTCAGCGCGTGATCGTCTGAACACCATCAAAGCCAAATTCGGCGTCGCCCTGGTCGATCAACAGAAGTCTTTTACTGACGAACTGGTCCAGGCCCAGACGATCGATGAATTAAAGGCAATTGTTGCCAAGGTCACTGCCAGTGTCCTCACCGACGAGACTAAGACCTCGATCAAGCAGATGGCGCTCAAGCGCGGGCTTGAGATGGCTCCGACCAAGCCGGAACAACCCGTCGACGACCGGGCGCAGTGGCAGGCCTTCAGCGCTCAGATCGAAGATTTGCGCGGCGGGATGACGTACGGCGAAATCGCCCGTCTCGCCGACAAGGAGGCCGCTGGATTCCCCACTCGCGAGTCGAAGAGCCATGTCCAGGGCATCGCTGCACTCGCGCGCTTGGCGGCGAAGGCCGAAGGCGCTGTGCGCGTCTACATCGCGGATGCCAATCCCGTGGTGGACATCACCTTCAACAACAAGCCGACCAAAGCCAAGCTGCACAGCCTCGATGAGAAGGTTGGCTTCACCCTGCAAGAGGGCGGTGCTGATGCGGAGCTTAAACAGGATCGCCGCAACGTCAGCCTGCCGCTGCGCCTACTCGCGGAAAAGGCTTTGGAAGACAGTCCGGTCCCAGTGGCTGAGCGCCCAGCGATGGTTGCTGCTTTTCTGTGGGTCTGGCGTCAACCCGAAGCCACAGCGGTATTCGCCAGCATACCCGAGCATGCATTGACGAAGGCCGTGCAAGAACTGGAACGCAAAACCCGCGTGCTCGACCTCCAGGCTAAGATCGTGCGCAAGGATGATCAGGCGTTGGTGACCTACGATGGCAGCAAGACGCACCCGTGGTTCCTCGCTGATTTTGTTGGTACTGGTGCCCAAGTCGGGGCGCAGGGGCTCACCTGGGGCACCTCGCAAGTGGTCACGGCCAAGGGCAAGGAAAGCGAGATCCCCACCCTGCGGTGGAAGCAGGCGCTACGTCCGCCGTTTACCCTCAGTGCCCAGGTGCTCGTCTCGCCCAAGACCCACCTGGCGTTGATCGGTGTTACCACCGGTCAGCGCACCATCAGGCTCGGCTTCAATACGAATCGCAGTCAGCACTCCTGTGTGGCGCTGCAGACCAAGGCCGATGGCGAAGGATTCGAGTTGGTGAAAAATTTCACCTGGGTCGGTATGTTCAAACTCGAAACGCCGCAGAAGGTCGAACTGCGTGTCGACGCGGACTACCGCGTGAGTCTGCGGCACAACGATCAGGCGCTGGGTGACCAGCTGCAGTTGCCGACCGGTAGCACCATCACGCCGATCTTCCAGGTGGTGCAGTTGGAAGAATTGCCGACCACCGTCACGCTCACTTCGCTGACGCTCAGCGGGGCCCTGGCTCCGGCGGAGTGACGCTGGTGGGCGGTCCGCCGCCACTCGCCTCCGCTGAAGCCGCCCCGACATATTCTTCACCCGGAACCGGATCGTAGCCGTGACCACCCCAGGGGTGGCAGCGGCAGATCCGTCTGGTGGCTAGCCATCCGCCGCGAAGCGCCCCGTGCCGTTGCAGCGCTTCGATGGTGTACGCGGAGCAGGTCGGCAGGAACCGGCACGTCGGCGGTTTGAGTGGTGACAGCATGCGTTGGTAAAAGCGCACCAGCAGAATGGCGAGGCGCGCAATCATCGCTTCGTCGGTGTCGGCCGCGATCCCTGTGCTCGTGGGCCACCAGGCCGCGAGCCGGGTTGTGCTGGGCCTTGGATAGCCTTGGGCAGCAGGTACCGGATCTCCTGATCGATCACGAGATGCGCGTCTGCTGGGGGATCGCTGCGGAAGAGCACCACCACATCGTGACCAGCGGCCACGCTTTTCAGTTCGCGGCGGAACAGTTCGCGTACCCAGCGTTTGAGCTGGTGACGACGCACCGCCAGCTTCGCGGTCTTGACCGCGATCATCACCCCGACGCGACCTTCCGGTGATTCCTTGGGCGAACGCAGACGCACCAGCACCACCACGTGACGGCCAGCCGCCTTCTGTTGGCGGTTGAACACGCGACTGTAGTCGCGGCCGTCGTGCAGGCGGTGCTCAGGTCCGAAGCTCGCATCCATTGCTCGACGCTAACGACGCGCGCACCGGGGCAAACCTCCCAGGGAGATTCCCTCCCTGGGAGGCTGTTGGCGGTTCAGCCAGTGGTGACGGCAATTCTCCGTGGCTGCGCGGCTTTCACTTTCGGCAGGGTGATGGTCACCACGCCATTGCGCGTGTTCGCCGAGATCGCTGCCGCGTCGACGTTGTCTGGCAGGATGAACGTGCGCTGAAAATCAGCGGGTTCATATTCCCGGTGCAACTGGGTGAAGCCGGCACGGCCGTGCTCCGCCACCCTGCCGTGGACGGTGAGGACGCCGTGATTCACCGAGATCTGCAGTTGCTCTGCTTTCACCCCTGGGAGATCGGCGTCGATCAGAATGGCGTCGTCCGTCTCGCGTAGCGAGACCGCAGGTGTGCGCCGTGGGCGATCGAGATCGTGGGTGCCGGGAACCTCCTGCGCGGTGGCTTTGGGTTCCTCAGATTTGAGCGCGAATTTTCCGAACATGACCGGAACTCCTTGATTTGGGTGGTTAGGCGGCTTTGACCGCGATGGTGCGTGGACGTTCAGTTTCCGGACGGTGCAGCGCGACACTCAGCACACCGTCGACGCAGCGCGCTTCAGTACGCTCGGTGTCGACGCGAAACGGCAGATGCACCGTGCGGGTGAAGGACGCCGCACCATCTGCCCCGACAGTGCGTTTGCCGCTGATGGTCACCGCATCGCCAAGCACATTGACGGCGATGCACGCGGGTTCGACGCCGGGGACTTCAGCGGTGATCACCGCGCTTTGATCGTTGGACCAGACATTGAGTGGCACGTCACCGCTGCGCGTGGACGCGTTCGGAATCGTTCGCTGGAACGAGGTAGCGAGATCCTCCACCAGCCGTTCCAAGTCGCGGAACGGATTGCGGGAGGAGGTGAATCCGACGGGTGAGAAGAACATGGGTAGGCCTCCTTGGGTTGGATGGTGTGGTGCAAGACGCCAGAGCTATGCAGTCGCCATGCCAACCTGGGAAAGTTCAGGAGCGCGGCGATAAATTTCTGCGGGAAAGCCGGTTGTGATTGCGGGGCAGTTCCGGCCTGAAAGTTGCACCGCCTGATTGGCCAAACCAGCAATGGCAGCAAGTCATAATGATACGATGCGGATCAGGTAAACGCCAAAAAGAATCGTCTCCAGGGGCTTGTCTCACCATAGTGTTACAATCGCTCACTCGCGTGAAAAAGCTGCCGATGGTATGCAACAGATGGCTGACCCTGGTTCCATTCCCGGTCTGACCGGTATCTCAGGCGACCTTGGGCGCCAGAGCGGGGGGCGTTTGCCCCGACCGCGCAAGCCAGGAACACCGGCAGAAGCCAAACCTGAGCCAGAAGCGTCCAATGCCGCCGCTGTGGTGCCTCCGCTGGACGATCCGACCGCCACCCTGATCCAGGCGCTCGATCGGCTGCGCGCGACGCATGAATTGCGCCCGGTCGAAACGGAATTGGCCCGCATGCTGCGAGGTGTGCGCCACTATAAGGAGGAAAGTAGTCACGACCTGCCGGTCATCGATGACCCGGAGCGCGATGGTCTGCCGCCCGACCAGATCGGCTGAGGTTCCGGCCGCTGGTTGACCATCAGCACGGGGTTTGTAGCGTTCCGCCCTCCCATGGCCGGGTGTCCGGCCTGAAACCGAGTCCACCGCTTTCGTACGTCTGCTCCCGCTCTGGGGAGGATGTGCTGGAAGTGCGCCGGCGGACTCGGTGCTTCGAACCCAGCGCACTTCCGAACCGATCTCCGTGCAGAGGGGATCTGGAAAGAACAAGCACATGTCGATCGTTAATGTGAAGGAATTGCTGGAATCCGGCATCCACTTTGGAACCGCCGCCAGCATGTGGCACCCGCGCATGAAGCCGTACATCTACGGCAAGCGCAACGCCATCCACATCCTCAATATCCGTGAGACCGTCCGCGGTCTCATCCAGGCGTACTACTACGCCGCCAAGCTCGGCAAGGCCAACAAGACTCTGCTGTTCGTCGGCACCAAGCGTCAGGCGCGCGACGTCATTCGTGACGCCGCCCGCGCGGCCGGCATGCCCTTCGTCGCTGAGCGCTGGCTCGGCGGCACGCTGACCAACTTCGAGACCGTGCGCGCGTCGATCCGCCGCCTCGATGAGATCGAGCGCAACATGGGTTCGCCCGAATACGCGCGCGAATCGAAGAAGGTCCAGGCCCGCGACGGCCGCGAACGCCGCCGCATCCTGCGCAACCTCGAAGGCGTGCGTACCATGTCCAAGCTGCCCGACGCCTTGTTCGTCGTCGATCCGCAGAAAGAGATGAGCGCGGTACGTGAGGCCCAGCGCCTCAACATCCCGATCATCGGTTTGGTCGACACCGACACCGATCCGGAACTCGTCAACCTCGCCATTCCTGGCAACGATGACGGCATCCGCGCGATCCAGGCCGTGATCAAGGTCGTCCTTGACGGCTTGGCCAAGGGTCGCGCCGACCAGGTCACCCGCGCCGAGCCGGTCGCCGCCACGGTTTGAATCTGACTGAGCCGCGCTGCGGCATTCGGTGATTCCGCCCACGGCCGGCCGTTTTCCACGGTCGGCCGTGTGTTTGTCCACTCACCTCTTCGTTTCCCACTCTCTGAGAAACCACTCCATGAATACTCCGAACCTCGAGATCTCCGCCAAACTGGTGATGACCCTGCGTGATCGCGCCGGCATCCCAATGATGAAGTGCAAGGGTGCGCTGGAAGCCACCAAAGGCGCGCACGCCACGGAAGACGCCTGGATCGACGCCGCCATCGAGCACCTGCGCAAGCAGGGCCTTGCCACGGCTGACAAATTCGCCGGTCGTGAAACCACCAACGGTGGACTCGGCATGGCCCTGGCCGACGGCAAGGGCTTGATCGTCCTCCTCGGTTGCCAGACCGACTTCGTCTCCGGCAACGATGTGTTCAAAGAATACGTCAAGTCGATGGCTGAAGCCGGCCTCGCGGCGGGCGCCACCGATCTCGACAGCCTCAAGGCGGCGAAGTATTCTGGCGCGACGGTTGCCGACTCCATCCCCGGCAAGATCCAGCAGATTGGTGAAAACCTGGTGCTGGCCAAAGCCGTGGCGCTGACGGGTGCCGTGGTCGTTGGTTACAACCACGGTGGCAAGATCGCCACCTTGGTCAGCGGTACCGGCGATGCGGTTAAACTGCGCATGATCGCGCTGCACGTCGCCTCGGCCAATCCGGCGCCGCTCTCACTCGATCGTGCGGGCGTTGATCCGGCAGTCGTTGCCAAGGAAAAAGAAATCCTGCTCGCCACTCCGGAGCTGCAGGGCAAGCCCGAGGCCATGCGTCCGAAAATCGTCGAGGGCAAGCTCGGCCGCTTCTACAAGGAGCGCGTGCTGCTGGAGCAGGAGATGCTGCTCGACAACGAGAAGGGCGAGACGGTCGAGAAGTACGCTAAGCGCAACGGTTTGACCGTGACTGGCTTCGTGCGTCTCGCGGTTTGAATTCACCGGGGTTTTGAACATGCGAAACGCCCTGGCTTTGCCAGGGCGTTTCTGTTGGTGCTGCCAAGTGGCCACAGGCCACAGGCTACAGACCACAGGCCGCGGATCGGACGTGCGGCTCACTGCCTGTGGTCTGTGGCCTGTAGCCTGTAGCCTTCCCGCCCAATCGCCCCTTCAAGATTAGGAACGATCCATGACCTCACTCGGCACGCCGCTCTCTGCCTCCGCGAAAAAAGTCCTGCTCCTCGGTTCAGGTGAGTTAGGCAAGGAAGTCGTCATCGAACTCCAACGCCTTGGCTGTGAAGTGATCGCCTGCGACCGCTACGCCAATGCGCCAGCGATGCAGGTCGCGCACCGCAGCCATGTGTTTTCCATGCTCGACGGCAAACGTCTGCGCGAAGTAGTCGAGCAGGAACGTCCGCACCTGATCGTGCCCGAGATCGAAGCCATCGCCACTGACGTGCTGGTCGACCTGGAGCAGGAAGGGTTCACCGTCGTGCCATCAGCGCGCGCGGCCAAGCTGACCATGAACCGCGAAGGCATTCGGCGTCTGGCAGCGGAAGAGCTGAAGCTGCCGACCTCGCCGTATCGCTTCATCGCCACGCGCGAGGAGTTCGCCGCCGCCGCCGAGGCGATGAAGTTCCCCTGCGTGATCAAGCCGGTGATGTCGTCGTCGGGCAAAGGCCAAAGCGTCGTGAAGTCGCCAGCCGATCTCGATAAGGCCTGGAAGTACGCCCAGGAGGGCAGCCGCGCCGGCGCTGGCCGCTGCATCGTCGAGGGCTTCGTGCGGTTTTCCTACGAGATCACCGTGCTGACGGTCAGTGCGGTGAATGGCGTGCAGTGCTGTCCGCCCATCGGCCACATCCAGATCGACGGTGATTACCGCGAATCCTGGCAGCCGATCGCGATGTCGGAGAAAGCCTGGGATGAAGCCCAGCGCCAAGCGCGCGCGGTGGTTTCTGGACTTGGTGGTCGCGGTATCTTTGGCGTTGAATTGTTCGTCTGCGGCGATGCCGGTAACGAATCCGTGGTCTTCAGTGAAGTCAGCCCGCGTCCTCACGACACGGGTCTGGTGACGCTCGGCAGTCAGCAATTCAGCGAGTTCGCCCTGCATGCGCGCGCCATTCTCGGCCTGCCAGTGCCGGAGATCCGCCTACTGCGCCCCGCTGCGAGCGTCGCGATCTTAGCCGAAGGTGAGGGGGTTCCGGTATTCGACGGCCTCGACGAAGCGCTGTCAGTCCCGGAGAGCCAACTGCGTTTGTTTGGCAAGCCGGTGTGTACCGGTAAGCGCCGCTTGGCCGTGGCCATCGCCGCCGCCGCCGGCATCGATGAGGCTCGCCGTCGCGCTGCGGCAGTGGCCGGCGCGGTGCGCATTACCCTGCAACCACAGGCTGCGGCTGCCCGCTGAGGTCGTCCAAGCGTGGGTGAGAAGTGCTCGCAACGCATCCCGCTAGGGATCGTATAAAGGACATGAAGGTCCTGAAGTCCCTGTTGCTGCTGCTGGCCCTCGCAAGCCCGGCATGTGCCGAGGACTACGACGAAGATCCGATCAGGTACAGCCACACCACGGCCGACGATCCGGTGGCGCGCTTGGTGCGTCGCTTGTCGGCTGGCGAAGCCATTCTGCAGTGGGATGAACGACATGGCTGGCTGCCATCGCTCCTCAAAGAACTCGCGATCCCGCTGTCCTCGCAGGTGTTGGTGTTTTCCAAGACCAGCCTGCAGCGCGAGTTCATCTCACCTGATCGCCCACGCGCCCTCTACTTCAATGATGAAGTTTATGTCGGCACGGTGCAGCACAGCGAGGTGTTGGAAATCTCCAGCACCGACGCACGTCTGGGCACGGTCTTTTATGTCGGCCTCAACCGTCGCAGTGGCATGAAGACCGAGCGGCAGACGCACGAATGCCTGCAATGCCACGACTCGAATTCCTTCACTGGCGGGGTTCCGGGCATGGTCATGCGCTCAGTTTATCCCTCGCCGGAAGGGCGTCCGATTCTCACGGCGGGCAGTCAGGTGACCGATCATCGCAGCCCGTTGCCGACGCGCTGGGGTGGCTGGTTTGTTACGGGCACCACCGGCACGTTAGGGCATCTCGGCAATCAGTGGTTCGGCGAAAATATCACGCCCGAAAGCGCGGATCCACTGGCCGGTGCTAATCGCACCACGCTGACGGGGTTGATCGATACTGAACCGTATCTGACCCCACACAGTGACGTGGTCGCTCTGTTGGTGCTCGGTCACCAACTGCAAATGCACAATCTGCTGACGCGCGCCTCGTACGAAGGCCGTCGCGCTCTGCGTGATGACGTGGTGATGAACGAGGCGCTCAAACGTCCGCCGGAGTTCCGCAGCGACACTTTCCGCCGGCGCATCGCCAGCGTCGGTGAAGCGCTGGTGCGATACCTCCTGTTCGTCGACGAGGCCAAGCTCGCCGGACCGGTGCGTGGCACCTCCAGCTTCGCCGCCGACTTTCAGGCGCGTGGGCTGCGGGATGCGCGTGGGCGGTCATTGCGTGATCTCGATCTGGAGCGGCGCTTGCTGCGTCATCCGCTCAGCCACCTGATTTACAGCGAGAGTTTCGCTGCCCTGCCACTGCCGGTGTTGACCTACGTACACGAGCGGCTGCTCGCCATCCTGACGGCCCCGACTGATGAGGACCAATTCGCCCATTTGTCGCTGGCCGACCGGCGTGCCATTCTGGAGATCCTGGTGGCGACCAAGTCTGATCTGCCGCCGGAATTTGCTGCGGCGCTGAAAGAGCTGAAATAGCAACGGCTTCAACGTCCAGCAGGCTTCGCTGGTTCTTCACGTAGTGCTGATAGCGGCGCTTACCTTGACTCGTCCAATGCCTGTCCGACCGTCCCTCGCCGGCGACCTCGCCGCATGCATGGGAGCAGATTCATGGGCATCACGCCGAAGTACCGGTTGGGCATCGACCTGGGTGGAACGAAAATGCACGCCGTGTTGATCAACCGCAAAGGCAAGGTGTTGGCCTCGGCCCGGCGGGCGACCAAGCCGGAGGACGGTTACAAAGAGGTGCTCAGGCGCTTGGTGGTCACCGCGCATGAGGTCGCCGAGCAGGCCGGCGTGCGCCTGAAGGAACTGCCCGCCATCGGCCTGGGCATGCCTGGCCCGATCGATGATCTGCGCGGCGTGGTGCATCTGGCGCCCAACCTTGGCTGGCGCGAACGCGCGGTAGCTGACGACCTCAAGAAATTGGTAAAACGCCGCGTGGTGCTCGGCAATGATGTCAGCTTCGGCTGCCTGGGTGAGGTCACCTACGGTACTGCCAAGGGTTCTGTAAGCGCTTTTGCCGCCTTTGTCGGCACGGGGTTGGGCGGCGGCGTGGTGCTCAACGGTCGCCTGGAAAACGGCCTGCATGGTTTCGCCGGCGAAATCGGTCACGTGCCGGCGCCATTCGGTGATGCGCTCTGCGCCTGTGGTTTGAAAGGCTGCTTGGAGACCTCAGCCAGCAAGGTCGGCATCATCCGCATGATTCTGGAACAGCAGAAGCGTGGCACCAAGAGCCTGATCAAGCTGAAGAAAGGCGACGGCGTGAAGTCCTCGCAGCTGCGCGACGCGTGGAAGCACAAATGCCCGGCGACGCGCGCTGCGATCGGGCAGTCCTGCCGTGCGCTCGGCTGGGGTCTGGCAACGGTGGCTGCCGTCATCGATCCCGAGGTCTTCGTCCTCGGCGGCGGCGTGATGCAGGCCATGGGCGATGAACTGCTGCCACTGGTGCGCAGTGGCATGGAGGAATTCAGCATGTCGTATCGTGAACGGAAAGCCGATCTGCGCCTAGCGGCGCTCGGCGATGACGCGGTGGCGATCGGTGCGGCGGTGGCCAGCGCCACGGCGGCAAAAGGGTGATCATGCAAACTCCGGCAACAACAGAGCCTTTGCCGCAGACTGGTGATGGCGCACGTCAGGTGGCGGTGGTCGATTGCGGCACCAGTTCGGTGCGCGCCTTCATCGCACAACTGGCCGTCGACGGCGGCGATCCACAGATTCTGGAGGACCTCTCGTTCCCTGTCGACCTGACTGATGCTTTCGTCAGCGGCAAGCTCTCACGTCAAGCGATGGACGGCGTGGTCGAAGCCTTCGTGAACATCGCCGCCTCGGCGCGTGGGTACGGCATCACCAGCGTGCGCGCGGTCGGCACCTCGGCCCTGCGTGAAGCCACCAACA
The DNA here is from genome assembly GCA_031426335.1 of Planctomycetota bacterium. Lineage (GTDB taxonomy): Bacteria > Planctomycetota > UBA11346 > UBA11346 > UBA11346 > BOG-1363. Next base: position 3,488 of record JANPLC010000374.1, on the reverse strand, counting down.
GTGATGTCTTGGTGGAACGTCTACGCGCCAAACAGGGCATCGATCTGGAGATCATCGACAACGCGGAAGAAGCCCGGCTCTACAGCGAAGCGCTGCGTCTGGTGCTGGAACGCGTCAAACGCGAATTACCCGGCCGCACGTTGATGATCGACCTGGGTGGCGGCAGCACCTGCATCGGGTTGATCACCAATGGCAAGCTCGTGCACTCGGTCGACGAGCACTACGGCTCGGTAAGGATCCTGGAACAGTTCCACACCCTGCGTGACAGTGGTGAGTTCGCCCTGACCATCGATCGTTACGCGCTTGGTGCGGCGCGCATGATGCTCGATCGGCTGCCCAAGGGCCAGATCAACCACCTGGTCATCACCAGCGGTGATGTGCGCAAGTTGTGTTCGCTGCTGACCGCGGCCAAGGGCAAGGGCGGCATCCAGCCGTTGCCGGTGCAGGAGGTGTCGGCCTGGTATCAACGCATGCAGGCGATGACGCCGGTGGAACGCGCCAATGCCTGCGCCACCGATGCCCGTGGCGCGGCCCTGCTGTTGCCGGCGGCCAGTCTGCTGCGCCACCTCAGCGCCGAGACCGGTACCAGCGAAGTGCTGGTACCGTACCTCACTCTGCGTGACGGTCTGATCGCCGATTTGTTGCCGGGCGCCCACGGCGCGCATTCCCTCAGCGCCGCCGACCTGATGGCCGAAGGCATGCAGTTGGTGGCGCGTTACGGCGGCAACCTCGCGTACGCTGAGAACACCGCCAGTCTCTCGACCCAGATTTTTGATGAGACCTCGGCGCTGCACGGCCTTGGTGAGCGCGAACGGGCACTGCTGGAATTCTCCGCCCTGGTACACGACATCGGCAGCTACATCAACGTGCGCAACCGGCACAAACATTCGATGTACATCATCCAGTCCTCTGACATCGCCGGCTTGACCGCGATCGAAAAGGAGATGGTCGCCAACATCGCCCGTTACCACCGCAAGAGCCCGCCCGAATCGCATCATCTGGAATTCCAGTCGCTGCCGCGCGCCAAACGCGTGGTGGTATCCTACCTCGCGGCGATCCTGCGTCTGGCCTATGGCTTGGATGTCGAGCGCACCCAGCGCATCAAAAAAGTGCGCTGCGAAGTTTCTGATGGTCGGCTCTTGGTTCATGTCGATCGTCGTCAGATCGCGCTGGAACGCTGGTCGTTGACCGGCAAGGCCGGAATGTTTGCCGAAGTCTTTGGTCTAGATGTCACGGTCGTCGCGCGGGAGGAAAGATGAATCGCAAACCACAGGCCCGTGCGGTCGCGGGCACCGCCCGTTTCACGCCCAAGGAAACCATCACCCCGTTGGCGGTCGCGGCACTTGATGATCGCAGTCGTTACCTCAGTCGCGAAATATCATGGCTCGCCTTCAATCGCCGGGTGTTGGAAGAAGCGCAGGACCCCAGCAAGCCGTTGCTCGAAAGCGCCAAATTCCTCGCCATCGTCAGTTCCAACCTCGACGAATTCGTCATGGTCCGTCTGGCGGAAATCCACGCCCTGGCACATCGCCGCGGGTTCGGTGGCCAAGAGCTGCCGGAAACCGCCAATGCGCCGCAGCTCCTCGAAGAGCTGCGCCGTGAGATCAGCAGCCTGGTGGCAGACCAGTACCGCTGCTGGCGGGATGATCTGGCGCTGCGTCTGGCGCAGGAGGGTTGCGCGCTGATTCCACCGGAGAAGTGGGGCGAGATTGATCTGGAGAGCATGCGGGCGCATTTCCGCAATCAGCTGGAACCGATTCTCACGCCGTTGGGCGTAGATCCGACCAAGCCGTTCCCGATGGTGGCCAACCGTGGCTTGACCGTGGCGGTGCGCCTCGAATCGCTCGATCCCGCTGCGACCGAAGGCGAACGCAAGGCGCTGGTGGCGGTGCCGTCGGGCAACCGCTTGGTCACGCTCATCGAACGGCCTGGCAAATACGCCATGGTCGAAGACATCGTCGGCGCCTTTGTCGACCGCTTGTTCCCTGGGTATCGCATCACCGGTCGTTGTCTGTTCCGCATCACCCGCGACGGCGCGCTCGACATCGATGAGAACCAGGCCGAAGATCTGCTCAGTGAGATCGAGAACGAGTTATACAACCGTGAACACGGCAACGCCGTGCGCTTGGAAGTTGCTACTACCGGTGATCAGGCGCTGCGCGATTGGTTGCAGCAGGTGGTGGAACTTGACGCGGCGGACGTCTATCCCATCGATGGTCCGCTTGATCTGACCGTGTTGTTTCCGCTCAGCGATCGCCTCGACCGCGCCGATCTGCGGGATAAACCGCTGGTCGCGACGCTGTATCCGCGCGAGTGGAGCGAGCCGTTCGCGCGCATCCGTCAGGGCGATCTGCTGCTGCACCATCCCTTCCAGAGTTACCAACGGGTGGTCGAACTAGTCGAGCGTGCGGCCGAGGATCCGCGCGTGCTGGCGATCAAACAGACGCTCTACCGCGTCTCAGCGACCTCGCCGATCATGCGCGCGCTGATGCGCGCCGCTCGTGCGGGCAAACAGGTGACGCTGCTCATCGAGTTGAAGGCGCGCTTCGACGAGGCGACCAACATCCGCTGGGCGCGTGCGCTCGAAGAAGCCGGCGCCCACGTGGTGTACGGGCTCGTCGGGCTCAAGGTCCATGGCAAGTTGCTGATGATCATCCGTCGCGACGACGACGGCATTCGTCGCTACTGCCACCTCGGCACCGGCAACTACAACGACAAGACCGCGCGGCTCTATACCGATCTCAGCTACCTCACCTGCAACGAGGCGGTCGGACGTGATGTCGCGGCGTTGTTCAACATGCTCACTGGCTACAGTCAGCCCCCGGAGTGGGAACGTCTGGCAGTCGCGCCCCTGACCATGCGCAAACGTTTTGTCGAATGGATCCGTCGTGAAGCGGACCATGCGCGCAAGGACGGCGGCAGCGGTCGCATCATTGCCAAGTTCAACAGCATGGTCGATCAAGGCATCTGCGACGAGCTCTATGCCGCCTCACAGGCCGGCGTGCAAATCGATCTGATCGTGCGCGGCATGTGCATCCTGCGTGCCGGGGTGCCCGGTCTGTCGGAGAACATCCGGGTGCGCTCGCTGGTCGGCCGCCTGCTCGAACACAGCCGCATCTACTATTTCGCCAACGCTGGCGATCCAGTCATCGGCATCGCCTCGGCCGACTGGATGTCGCGCAACCTTGACCGTCGGGTCGAGTGTTTCGTCCGTATCGACGATGAGGGCCTGCGTCGCCGCCTCATGGCCATCCTCGACTGTTGTCTGGCGGACAACGTTCAGGCCCGGGTGCTGGGCCAAGATGGCACCTACCGGCGCCTCCGCCCGGCCAAGGACAGCGAACGGCGGTCAAGTTTTGAAGAACTGCTGTTGGAGGGGACCGCCAGTGAACGCCCGCCGGAGGATGATGACGGCCGTGCGCCGCTGTTCACGCCACGGCGCAAGGGGGAGTAGGGGGCGGGGAAGGCAGGGGAAGACAAGGGGCTAG
>JANPLC010000373.1:0-1580 GCA_031426335.1 Planctomycetota bacterium | reverse complement strand
GCTCCCGGGCAGAACCACCCGGATCACGCTTTGCTAAGCAAGGGAGGATTCATGGACCTGCTCTCCCGCATCGGCATCGCACAACGCACCAGCGGCTGCGTCGTCGGCAACGACTGGCGCACCACGACCGGCGAATCATTGATCGCACGTTCGTCCATCGATGGCGCGCGTCTCGCCACGCTCAGCGCTGCTCAACCAACTGATGTCACCGCCGTGGTCGACGCCGCTCAGCAGGCGTTCCTCGCGTGGCGTACTGTGCCCGCACCCAAACGCGGAGAATTCGTCCGCCGCCTGGGCGAACGCTTCCGCGCGCGCAAAACTGAACTCGCGGAACTGATCACCTTAGAGGCCGGCAAAATTCCGCAGGAAGCGCTCGGCGAAGTGCAGGAGTGCATCGACATCTGCGAGTTCGCGGTCGGCCTGTCGCGTCAACTGCACGGCCTGACCATCGCCAGTGAACGTCCGCAGCACCGCATGATGGAGCAGTGGCATCCGCTCGGACCGGTGGCGGTGATCACGGCGTTCAACTTCCCGATGGCGGTTTGGGCGTGGAACGCGGCCTTGGCGGTGGTGTGCGGTGATCCGGTGGTGTGGAAGCCGTCGGAGAAGGCCATGCTGTGCTCGTACGCTTGCCACCAGGTGGCGGTCGAGGTCATGGCGGAGATGTCGGATGTACCGGCAGGTTTGCTCAGCGTGGTACAAGGTCGTGGTTCCGTCGGCCACGCGCTGACCACTGACGCTCGCATTCCGTTGATCTCCGCCACCGGCTCCGTGCGCATGGGACAAGCGGTCGCGGCAGCAGCAGCACCGCGACTCGCACGCACGTTACTCGAACTCGGCGGCAACAACGCACTGATCGTAACAAAGAACGCCAACCTGGATCTCGCGCTGCGAGCGATCGTCTTCGCTGCGGTCGGAACGTGTGGCCAGCGTTGTACGTCACTCCGTCGACTGATCGTTCACCGCAGCGTCCATGACGTGGTGGTGGCAAAGCTGTCGGCGATTTATGCCAAGCTACGCATCGGTGATCCGCGCCTGGATGGCGTGTTGGTCGGCCCCCTCATCGATGATGGCGCGGCGACGGCGATGGACGCGGCGCTGAGCGCGGCGCGTGCCCAAGGTGGCACGGTCATCGGTGGTGGCCGCATGAACGTTGGAGTGCCCGCTGGTGCCTATGTGCGCCCAGCGTTGGTGACCATCGACCACAGCGCGGCCATCGTGCAGCACGAAACCTTCGCGCCGATCCTCTACGTCTGCTCCTACGACACCGTCGAACAAGCCATCGCGTTCAACAACGGCGTGCCGCAGGGTCTGTCATCTGCGATCTTCACCAGCGACGTGCGTGAAGCTGAGTTGTTCCTCTCGCCGGCCGGCAGCGACTGCGGCATCGCCAACATCAACATCGGCACCAGTGGCGCGGAAATCGGCGGCGCATTCGGCGGCGAGAAACTCACCGGCGGCGGGCGTGAATCCGGTAGCGATGCGTGGAAGGCCTATATGCGGCGCACGACCAACACCATCAACTACTCGACCGCTCTACCGTTGGCGCAAGGCATCAGATTCGATGTGTGATGTCCCCC
>JANPLC010000372.1:0-9065 GCA_031426335.1 Planctomycetota bacterium | reverse complement strand
CCAAGGCACCAAAACGGAGTGCCTTGGGCGACATGGTCATGGCCATTCCCCTCCTGCGCGCTTTGGCCGAGCGTCATGGTCAGCCTTGTGATGTCATCGCCCGCGGACCCTGGTTGCCAGATCTGTACCGGCACCTCCCGTTTGTTGGTGAGCTGCACAGCCTCAATAGCCGCAATCTGCCCTACTTTCTCGACCCGCGAAAACGTTCCGTGGTACGTTGGTTACGCAGCCGCCCTCCTGGGCCGATCTACTTGCTCCAAGACGATGCCATCACCATGTCGCTCATCCACCGCAGCGGAGTCGCCATCACCGCCTGGAACCGTTCGGTGTCCCGTCCGCCCAACGAACACACCATCGATCGCCATCGTCGGTTGGCCGGCTTCGGCGACGATTACCGCCGAGACCCGGAGCTGCGGGTCAGCGCTGCTGAGGCAGAGGAATGCCGCCAGTGGCTCGCCACGCTCGGTGTGGAGCAGGCGCCGTTGGTGCTGATCCAGGCCGGCAACCGCAAGACCCGTTCGTGGCGTCGTTCTGCGCGGGATCGCAAGATCTGGCCGGAAGTCCATTGGATCCAGGTTGCACGCGAGGTATTGGCTGGCCGCCCCGACGTCCGGGTGCTCTTCATCGGCGCCGCCAAAGAACAACCACTCGCACAGCGTCTGGCAAGCCAACTCGGTGATCCACGGGTCCTGGCGGTGGCCGACCAATTGCCGCTGCGTCGGCTGTTCGCCTTGCTGCGCGTGGCGCATAGCCTGATTAGCGTGGATACCGGGCCGGCACACGCCGCTGCCGCCCTGGGCTGCCCCGCCGTTGTCCTGTTCGGTACCACCGATCCGCGGATTACCGGTCCTTATCCTGGCACCGCTCAGGTGCTGCCCGTGATCCCACCGGGGGCACCACAGGCAAGCGACCTAGCCCCCTGGCCGTCGGGCATGTCGCTGTCCGCCATCCCACCGGCAGCGGTGGCAACGGCGTGGTCACAATTGACCACCCTGCGCACGCCGGCACCAGCCGTCTGATCAAGCCAGCCGTCTGAACACGCCGACAGGCTGCGCGCCTGCCGGCGATGCACCCTGGACGCCCCGCCGTCACTCCAGACCATCCGCCGCCCCATGGCTACTGGATGTCTTGTCACCGTCACTGATCTGCAAAGCGAAGGCCTCGCCCGGCTGGTGGAGGAACGTGGGACCTTCATGGTCATCCGCTTCCTCACCAGCGGTGCGCAGATGACGCAGGAAACGCGGTTGGTCGCGCGGTATGCGCTGCTGCCGGGCACACGTGTGCAGGTGCAGGTTGGCACTGGCGATGAAAAAGCGAAACAGAACGCGGTGATCACCGCGGCGAAGCTCGGGCGCGACGCGGCGAGCGGCCTGCTGGTCTATGGCCACAAACGCGATGACGGCCTGGAGGGCCCGCTGCGTGAGGACGCCATCGTCGGCGTGCCGGCGCCCGAGGACGCGATCGAGCAGCTCGCCACCGCAGCATTCAACGACCTGCGTCCGCCCAACGGCAAAGCGCACGGCGCTGGTGGTCCGGATCCCTGGGGACCGCAGACGCTCGGCGCGCGCGAACAGGTGTTGGCGTGGCGTGATGCGGCGTGGCAGTTGACCGGCGGCGTCGTCGGACTCGCGGCGGCGCGCGTGGTGCCGCTGCCACATCAGCTGATCACCGCACGACGCATCCTCGACGATCGTCAGGTGCGCTTCTTGCTCGCTGATGAAGTGGGTCTGGGAAAAACCATCGAAGCCGGTCTGGTAATCCAATCGCTGCTGGCGATCAAGCCGACCATGCGCGTGCTGATCGTGGTGCCCGGCGCGCTGATCAGCCAGTGGTTCCTGGAACTGTATGTCCGCTTCGGTGGTCGCCGGTTCCTGATGCTCGACGCGGAACGTTTGCGCGAGTGGGACGGCAATCCCTGGGGCGATGAAAAAGGGGGCGAGCAGTTCGTGCTGACCTCCAGCCGCGCGCTGGAAGACCTTGACCCGAAAGCTGCGCTGCGTTTCGCCACCTCGAAGTGGGACATGCTGGTGGTCGACGAATGTCACCGCATGCGGCCGGGCGGCATGCTCTACAAGCGCATTGCGGTGGTGAGCAAAGCCACGCCGCACGTGCTGCTGTTGTCGGCGACGCCGGCGCGCGGCCATGCGGACGCGTACTTGGGCTTGCTCGCCCTGTTGCAGCCGACGGTGTGGAAAGCTGATGATCACGCAGGTTTCGCTGGACGCCTCGCGGCGCACGCGCCGGTGGCGACGTTGTTGTCGCGCACCATCGCCGCTGACGCCGCCGCTCTGCCGGCCATCGCCAAGGAATGGCCGACCGTCATCGTCGGCGATACGCTGCTGAGCGAACGCGCCGCGGCGATGGCGAAGGATCCGGCTGCGCGCGATGCGCTGGTCGCCTACGTGCGCGAACACCACCAGCTTGATCGTCGCGTGATCCGCAATCGTCGGCGCGTGCTGGAGAAACTCGCCGCGACCACTGGCGTACGCGCGTTCACGCCGACGACGCGCAGCCGAACGATGGTGACCTACGAACCGGACGCTGCTGAAAGCGCGGTGCGCACCGCACTTGCCGCCTACCGCAAGGCGTTGGTCGGGAAGGGCGAGATCGCCCCACGGCTGGCGCACTGGCTGCTCCAGGTCGAACTCGCCTGTGCCTGCCATCCACAAGTAGCAGAGCGTTTGTTGGCCATGCGCGCGGCCGTCGCCGAAGATCCGGACGGCTTCGAAGAGTACCGCATCCGTGCGGGCGACGAGACCATGGCGCAAGTGCTGCGCAGCGATCTGTCCGAACACGAAGTCGCCACCCACACCGCCATCAGCGCGGCGTGCAATTGTGATCCGGCGATTGAAAGCAAACCACTCGCCGCGTTGCGTGAAGCCGTCGCTGGCTGGCTCAAGGCCGCCGCCAAGAAGCCAACGCGTCGCCTGGCTGCGCTAATCAAACAGCTCGAAGCCTTCTGGGCCGAGAACCCGGACGAAAAGGTGCTGGTGTTCACCGGCCAATCGTTGGCAGTGGAACCGCTCGCCGAAGCGTTGGGCAAGGCGCTCGGCGAAGACCGCATCGAAACCTTCGGTTCGCACCAGGACGCGGGCGCACGCGAAGAATCCGCGCGCAAGTTCCAGACCAACGATCGCTGCGCGGTGATGGTCAGCGATCCGCTCGGTGGTGAAGGCCGCAACTTCCAGTTCGTCTCGGTGGTCACGCACCACGACCTGCCGTGGTCACTCGCCGCTGTCGAACAGCGCATCGGTCGCGTCGATCGTCTGGGTCGCGATGGCGATATTCCTAGCTGGGTGCTGACCTGTGATGATGAAGACGCAGTAGACGCCGCGTGGGGCGCACTGCTTGATCAAGCGGTCGGGGTATTCACCGCGCTGACGTCGGGCTTGGAATTCATCGCTGATAAAATCGAAGTTGATGCCTTGCTTTCAGGCCTCACCGGCGGCGGCAAAGCCGTGCGCAAAACCATCGCCGCTGCCGCCGCACTGGTGACGCAGGAGCGTACCACGCAGGACAGCGCCGACGACGAGGCCTTCGCCACTGACGCAGCGGTTTATGCCGAAGCGGGCGCACTCGCTGCGTCCGTCGCCAAAGCCGAGGTTCCCGCTGGCGCCATCGCGCGCTGGTTGCGCGGCATGGGGGGCGCGGCCAAACGTGAAGAAGAACATCCGCAGCCGTGGTCGATGCGCTCGCGTTTGTCGGACGATCCGGACAAGGGCGTGTTCAACCGCGATGCCGCACTCGCACGTCCCGACCTGGGTTTCTTCGGCATCGGTCATCGCTTGATCGATCGCTTGGTAGCCGACGCCGGCGCGGCGAATTGGTGTCGCGCCAGTGCGTGGCGGCGTAAATCCGCCAACGGCGTCGCCGCGTGGAGCGGCATCCGCGCGGTGTTCAGCTTGGCGCCGGACCTCGCGCCGCTGGCGGTCGCCAATCTGCGCATCGAAGTGCTGCGCCGACTGCTGGTGGTCGCCCCTCCCGTGCGGATGGTGGTACTGGTGCGTGGTGATGACGGTGTCGTCGCCCGCGATCCGGCGTTGTGTGCGCTGCTGGCCAAGCCGTTCGACTTCAAGGGCGGCGACACGCCCGCGAGCACCGCTGCGAATCGCGATGCCTGGACGCGTCCCTTGCTGGCCGGCACGCCCGAACGCATCACCGGCTGGCAGGAGCAGATCCGCCGCGCCGGTGCAGCGGCGCGTTCATTTGTCGAACAGTCTCTGTCCGGCGAACGCACGCGCTTGCGCGCGGTGCTCGACGCCCACCTCTCGCCTGGACTCGCTGCGGCGCAGTCCACGGCGGCGGCCACCGTGCTGCGCGTCGGCACTGCTCATCCGGATGCCAAACGGGCGCAGGCCGAGGCCGATGAGGAACAGAAACAGGTCGAAGCGCTGCAGGCCGCCGTCGATGGCGCGTCCTTCGCGCTGGAACAGGTCGCCTACGTCGCGGTGGTGTAATCCCAGGCGTTTCATGTGGTATCCTGAGTCATGCGTGCCCTCCTCTGCCTGTTGGCCGTCGTCATGGCTCCTGAGCTTCGTGCGGCCGATACCTGGGCCGGCACCGTGACCACCACGCCCGCCACCAGCACCGACCTGACGCTGACACTCGCCGATGGCAAAACCGCAACCGTGCGCGTCTACCATCCGAAGGCAGCAACTGCGGCCTGCCCGGTGGTGATCTTTTCGCACGGCCTCGCCGGCTCGAAGGAAGGCTACGACTTTCTCGGCAAACGCTGGGCGGAACACGGCTACGTCTCGATCCATCCGGATCATCCCGGCAGCGATACCGCAACCTTCAAAGGAAAACCCTTCGCCGAGATCCCTGCGTTGCTGCGGCAAGCCACGCGTGATCCCAAAGTGAGTGATGGTCGACCGAAACTGATCGCCGCGTTGATCACCGCGTTGCCAACGATCGACGAACGCCTGTCAGACGTGACGCTCGACGCGGAACGCGTCGGCGTCGCCGGTCACAGTTTTGGCGGCTGGACCACGCTCGCCACCGCAGGCGTGTCGTCGCAACTCTTGGGCAAGAGTCCCTGGCAGGATCCGCGCCCACGTGCGTTCATTGCCCTGTCGCCCCCAGGTCCATCCGGCGAACCGCTCGCCGGCGACTACGCCGCCTGCACGCGGCCAATGCTGGTGATGACCGGCAGCAACGACAACCAGCCAGCGTTCCTCGCCAGACCGGGCGTCGAGAGTGGCCCAGCCTGGCGACGTCAGTCCTTCGATCTGCTTCCTGCGGGTGACAAACTGCTCGCGTGGTTTGAAGGCGCGCGGCACTGCACGTATTCTGCCGGTGCCGGCAACGTCCTCAGCGGCGAACCGCCACCCGATCCCGCGCAGGTTGAAGCCGTCGCCGTGATCACGCTCGCGTGGTGGGATGCGTATTTGCGCGATGATGCGAAGGCCAAGGCGTGGCTGGCGGATCCGGCGACGCCGGCCGTGTTCGGGACGTGGGCGAAGTTCGAACGCCGCTGAGCCGGCCTATTTCGCCAAAGACTTCAAATACTCCAACGACTGCGGCACCTGCTCCGCCGTACGGCTGCTCTCGTCCTCAATGTAGTAGTGCACCACGCCGGCCTGCTGCGCTGCACGCAGGATCATTGGCAGGTTGAGCTGACCGGTGCCAAGCGCCACGTCGTTGTCCGGTGGCGTCTTGCCCGACAGATCACCCATCACGCCTTTTTTCAGATCTTTCACGTGCATCAGCTTGAAGCGGTTGCCGTGTTTGGTCAGCAGCGCAGCGACATCGGCACCTGGGAAAAAAGCCCACAGGATATCGAGTTCGTAACTGACATCCGCCGGATTGGTCGCCTGCACCAGCAGATCGAACAACGTGCCGGCGCCGTCCGCGACGAACTCGTAGCCGTGGTTGTGGTAGCAAAACGTCAGGCCGAACTCTTCGCGCAGGCGTTTGCCGATGGCGTTGAATTCCGTAGCGGTCTGCAGCGCGAGTTCGCGCGTAAACGGCTGACGATTGGGCAGCCACGCGACGCGGACGTATTTGGCGCCGAGGGTCTTGGCGTTAGCCGCGACCTCGTCGGTTTTCTTCTGCAGATCGTCGTAGCTGACACCGAACGATGAACAGGTGAGTCCACGCGCATCAATCAACGCGCGCATCTCCGTCGCAGTCTTGCCGAAAAGGTTGGAGAACTCGATGTCGGTGAAGCCGAGCGCCTTGATCTTGTCGAGCGTGCCTGGGACGTCGGCCTTCAGTTCGTTGCGGTAGGTGTAGGAGACCACACCGGCAGTGATGGGTTTGATCGGCTCGGCGGCCCACAGGACAGCACAGCACGACAACAGGATAGCGATGAGCAGACGAATGGACATGGAGCCTCCCACAGGTGGCGGGGAGTCTGGCGGGTGTGATGGATTGAGAACAGGGATGGTTTGGCACAGGTCGCTGGATGTGTCGTTTCCGATCACGCACCTGGGGGATCCGCTCGGACGTTGAGGCCATACACCAAGACGCAGATTGCCCGCGGACACGGTCTTCAAGCCCGCAAAGCGGGCGACGTAACGCCAGCCCGGCGCTTCAGCGCCGGGAACCGGACGGAAGTTAAAGAAAAGCCCGCAAAGCGGGCGACGCATCGGACCGCACGGATCTGATCGGCGCACCGTTCACCTGCGCCGCCCCCGTTGGGGGCTTGGTGATGATTTCATGACGTTTTTCCCGGCGCTGAAGCGCCGGGCTGGCGTTGCGCCGCCGCCGTTGGCGGCTGGCAACAACTCACGGCACCACGTTGATCGTCTGATAAACTGTGAACTTCACCATCTCGCCCGTCGCGTCCGCGAATTTCACCGTGATCGCTTGTTGCATCACCGGTTTCAGATCGGGAATGCTGATGACCACCGTACGTTTGTCCGCTTCCAAACGCACACCGCTGATGGTGACCGGATCACGGCCCTTTTTCGTCGGATCGGCAACCGACAGATCAGCGGATCCATACGCGCCAGTCCAGGCGTAGTTCCAGCGTTCGGCGGAGACACTGTCAGTATTCACTGAATCCGGATCAAGCGGCGCGCTGAAACGCAGACGCACTTCCCCCTTCTTCACCGACAGGCCGACGGGCAGCGCGGCGTCCTTACCGGTGAACCGCACGCGTTGCAGACAACCGTCGACACTGGCGTTGGTCTGCCACCCTTTCAGACCGCTAACGTAGAGTTGACCATCCTTCGGATTCACGCGTGCGCGCATGATGCCGCTGGCGAATTTGAGCGGCAGCGTGACCACGCCGCCCTGCCACGTCTCGCCGACTTTTTCCGGCAGCACGGCGAGCACCGTGCTCTGACCATAACTCAGGTGCAACATCGCACCGGACAGCGGGCCCCACTTCTCGCTGGCCCAGACTTGTGACCCTGGGCAGTTGTCGGCGTTCATCGGTATCCAGCACAGCGGCGGCTCATACGTCGCCGGATGTTTCGGTCCCTCTTTGCCGTAGAACTGCGGATTACCGACGTAGCCGTACCACTTCCCAGGACGAATCACGTCGAGGCGACAGACTGGCACCCAGTGGCCCTGGTTGTCGGCGCTGGTCAGCACATCGCCTGGGCCCATGCCGATGCCGCTGGGCGTGCGCAGGCCGCTGCCGACGGTCTCGCTGTGACTGCCGTCCTTGCTGATTTTCACCACCGTCGCATGCAGCGGGAAACCGACTGGGGCGCCGTGACCACCTTTGGCGATATAGAAATTGCCGGCCTTATCGGTGACCAGGTCCATGGTGAAATCGTTGTACTTGGCCCACACCGGGATGTCGCGGTTGAAGGCGACATACGCATCGGCTTCGCCGTCACCATTGAGATCGTCGAGTCGCGTCAGCGCATCTCGGCAGGTGACGAACAGGCGGTCATCGACGATCTTCATGCCGAGCGGCTCGAACAGGCCGGTGGCAAAACGTTTCCAGGTGATGGTGGTCAGGCCGTCGTCGATGCCGGAGGCGATCCACACATCGCCGGACATGGTGCTGATAGCGAGGCGACCATCGCTGAAGAAATCATGCGCGATCGGACGGATCCATGATTTCCATGGGTTGTCGCTCGGCAGCGTGATGGTGTCGACGGCGTAGGGACCACTGTCAGCGCCACGTTTTCCGCTGGTGGTGAGCGCCGGCCATTGGGCAGGGCCTCCCTTGCACCAGGCGCTGACGTCCGTCGGCGCGGGAACTTTTCCCAACGCCGTGGTCAACACCGCTGCATCGCTGCCGGTGGTCACGGCGATGATCAGGCGCTGCGCTTCTTTGCGCGCTGGCAAGGTCACTTCGATGCGTCCGCTCTGAATCGCGAGGCGTGCCTTGGCGGGAGCGCCCACGATGCGCGCAGCGGTGCGGGTTCCGGCGCCGAGCGAACGGTCCAACCACGCGATGGAACCATCGGCCTCGCCGGCATCCTCAGCTTTCATCGCGGTCGGTGCTGCGTTCGTGGTGATCGCACCGGTGGCCTTGGTGACCTCGGCCACCAGCAACGTCACCGCTGGACCAGCGCCGATATGCAGCGTGCGCGTAAACACCGTGGTGTTGTCAGCCGACAGCGCGTCCGGCGCGTCGAGGATCTCGCTGGTGCCGACGCGGTAGTGGAACACCACGTGGTCGCCGTGACGGAAAGATCCCAGGTATTTTCCCCAAGCCGCTGGCAGGTCGCCGATGTCCTGTGTTCGCGGATCGCTCCACGCTTTCGCGGCGCTCGGTCCGGCGATGCCCGGCCCCATGTTCGAACCTGCCGCGATGGTGCCGATGATCTGCGGTCCGCCCGCGCCCTGCACCCAACGCGTGATGTTGGTGCCGGTCAGATCGACGTAGCCACCGGTCCACCACGCGGCGTAACGCAGCGTTTCGCTGTCGAACAGCGCGCCGGCGTTGGCGGAGAGGCGTACGGACACGGCCTTGGTGATGGTCTGTTTTACTGGCTGTTGTTCGGTGGCGGGCAACTCGACGAAGTAGTGCACCACCGGACCGAAGGGCATGCCTTGGCCTAGCGGCGGATGTTTGACTTCGCCGGCGATCAGCAGCGACACAGCGAACAGCAGGATGAACGTACGCATGGTGTCTTTCCCTGGGGGCGTGGGCGGCC
>JANPLC010000371.1:0-11229 GCA_031426335.1 Planctomycetota bacterium | reverse complement strand
ACCAAGTGGTCGCGCTAAAAATCCCAGCCGCGCGTCAGACCATTCCTGGGCGGCCCTACCACGGCATCGAAATCGATGAACGCGGTGGACGCATCCTCATCGATCACCTCGACGATGACAGCCCGGCGCAGGACGCCAAGTTGGTCGTCGGAGAACAAGTACTGAAAGCCAATGGTCGCGAACTGAAAAAGAAAATCGATTGGCTGAAAGCCGTGGTCGCCCTGGAGATCGGCGATCGTCTGGTACTCGACCTCAGCGGAAAAGACGGTGCGCTGCGCAGCGTCACGATTCGCCTGCGGCCTAGGTGATGTCCCTGTAGGCAACCGAAACAACAGCGGGAGGCCACATGCCGACCCTCACTATTCTCGCCGGCGGCGGATCCACGCGCATGGGCCGCGACAAGGCGTTGCTTGACGATGGTCGTGGGCCGTTGCTGGCACGTCTCGCCGCACTCGGTCTTCACTGTGATCTGCCGGTTCAAGTGGTCGGTCGTGCGCGCCCAAGTGATTGGCCATTGCCCGAGGTCGAGTTCCTCCCCGACGACGATCCCGGTCAGGGCCCACTCGGCGGGCTCGCCACTGCGCTCGCGCGCACCGCACCGGTTCTGCTGATCGCTTGTGATCTCGCTGCGCTCACCCCACGCGCATTGAGTTGGCTGGTACAGACTGTCGCCGAACAACCGCTACGCGACGGCGTGGTGACGGAGCGCGATGGACTGATCGAGCCGCTGTTCGCCTGCTACACCGCACGCTGCCGACCGCAGATCGAGCAGCGGCTGGCCAACGGCCAACGCGCGCTGCATCGCCTGATCGCTGATGGCGACTTCCGGCATGTGTCGTTGCCAACCCCGCTGTGGCCGGCATTGGCGAACGTCAACACGCCGGAGGAATGGCGGCGGTTTGCCCAGGGCTCGTGACAGGGAACGCTCTCAATCCACGGTTGAATGTGGTATAACCAGGTTATACCACAACCATGAAGACCGCCATCTCCCTGCCCGATTCGGTGTACGAGGAGGCCGATTCGCTGGCCGCCAAACTCCACCTCAGCCGCAGCCAACTCTATGTCCTGGCACTTGAGCAGTTCATCAAGAAACACCGTGCACAGGATGTGACGGCGCAGCTCGACCAGTACATCGACACGCACGGTCAGCCGACCGATCCGGTCTTTCTGCACGGTTCGCTGGATGCGATGCGCGCGGTGGAGTGGTGACTCGGCGCGGTGATGTGTTCTGGGCCGACCTGGGTGATCCCATTGGTTCCGAGCCTGGGTTCCGTCGTCCGGTGCTGGTGATCCAGGCGGACGCCTTCAACGCCAGCAAACTGGCGACCACCATTGTGCTTTCGCTGACCAGCAACACCGAGTTGCGCAAGATGCCGGGCTGCGTGTTCCTGAGTGCAGAGGAAAGCGGTCTGCCCAAAGACTCGGTCGCTAATCTGACGCAACTGCGCACGTTGGAAAAAAACCGCCTGGGCGAACACGTCGGCCAGCTCGACGATACGACCCTGTTCCTGATCGATACAGCCCTGCGACGAGTGCTTGGTCTGTGAGGATCTCGACGATCGCGAAAGTTTCTTCCCGCTGTGCTGGGTGGTATCATCACCTCCGCTGACTGTTGGCCGCAACGGCGCTCACCGGTGAGCGCGCTGCGGCCTCACACCGCTTCCAAGCCCATGTTGTCGAATTCCAGCGTCCGCACTTCGGAGGCGACGCCGCGGGTGCAGTAGGACGCCAACACCGCGCTGGCCACTGCACCGGCGTGCGCACGTTGGCTGAAACTTAGCACCGTGCTGCCGCTGCCGGACAGAATGGTGCCGATGGCGCCGGCGTGTTGCGCTGCGGCGCGCGCTTCGATCAAGCCGGGATTCACCGCGGCGCGGTAACGTTCATGCCACGCGTCATCGAACAGGCCGGTCAGCTCACTGATGCGGCCGGAGGCGAGCAGCGCGGTGATCAGCGCACTGCGTTGCACGCCACGCACCAGATCCGCGCGGTCGACCTGCTGCGGCAGGATGCGGCGGGCCTCGCTGGTCTTGACCTCGAACGGTGGGATGGCGACCACCGCGACGAGGTCACTCGGCACGGCGAAGCGGCTCCAGCGCAGGCCCTGGGGCGTGGCGGCGACGATGGTGAACCCGCCCATACACGCAGCGGCGGCGTTGTCGGGATGGCCTTCCTCGGCGGCGGCGATCTCCAGCAGTTCCTGTTTGGCGAACGGCCGGTTGGCGAGTTGTTGGCAGGCCGCAGCAACACCGAGAAAAATGGTCGACGAACTGCCCATGCCGCGCGCCACCGGCACCTCTCCGCTGACACGGACGGTGAATCCGGGCAGCGCGGTGTTCCAGCGTTTGGCGCAGGCGTCACGCACGGTGCTGGCCATGCGCGCCAGGCCGTCATCCGGCGCGCCGGGAGCGACCACCGCCGCGGTCGTCGTTGGCTCGACGCTGATGAGGTTGACCGCCGCGAGGGCGATGCCCAGGCAGTCGAAACCGTGGCCGAGGTTGGTGGTCGAAGCGGGAACGCGAAAACGCAGCATGGGCGCGGAGTGTGCTGCGCTGCGGTGGCTTACCAGTGTGGCCCGTTCTCTGGACGCGACACCGGCGGCAACGTCGGATTTCCTCGGGGTGTGGGATCATCTGCCGGGCTCGGCACGCCGGGCATGCGGTGCTGATCGATCACCGGCAGGGCGGCGATGCGGCGGTCGGCCTCGGCTTCCTCCATCAGCTCAATGCGGAAACGTTCCTCGGCGCTGCCCAGGCGGATAAGCACCGGAGCGCTGGTCAAGTCGTAGGTCCGGCGACCCTCCAGGGCGAGGTTGTCGATCAGCGTGCCGGTGGAGGAGAGGTTCTCTGCCGTCAGCACGCTGCCGTGGGTCAGCAGGCGGAGGTGTTTGCGGCTGACCGCGCTGTTGAAGTGGTCGCGCAGGCGACGTTCGATCTCGGTGAGCGCCAGCCACGCACGAAAGCGTTGGAAACTGATCTGGCATTCACGGCTGCGGCCCATGAGCACGTCCGCTGCGGGCCCAAGCTTGAAGACTTCGCCCGTGGCAAGACCTGACAAACCAATCATCACCGGGGTGGACATGGTGGAGAGCATACACAGGACTTCCGCCCTGCATGCAACGCCGGACCAATGCGGTACGTAGCGAGGATGACACTGGCGCACTCGCCATCCCTACTACGGTGTCCCACCCACTTATGGCTGATTCTCGCCCTGACGCTGCCGCCCCTGTCACCTCGTCGCTGCGCCGTGTCGCGCGGGCGATTTCCAGTCCGTGGGTATCCATCACGCTGCTGGTGATCGTCTTCCTGCACCAGGCGATCGGTTCGGCGTTCTACACCGTGCGCCAAGCCTTCGAAGTCAACGAGATGGAGTGGTTCAACGGCACCGCTTCGTTGCTGCTGTGGCTGGCCATCTGCGTCTGTCTGACCACTGCCAGCATCGTGCGCGTGCCCTGGACGCTGCGGAAGATCGGCACTCACACCACGCATCTGGGTGTGATCCTGCTGGTGCTGACCTGTGGCGTGTACTTCGGGTGGAAACACGAAGGCGATGCGCTGCTGGTGCGCCGGTACGTCAAGGTCGACGCTGAGGGCGGTGCCTGCCGTCTGCTGCCGAATCCCGGTTACAGCGCTCCGATCGGTGCCGGTGCCACTGCCGGTACGGCCACCGTGCAATCGATCATGCCGCGTTGGACCATCCTCTCGGCAGAGGGCAAATCAGAATTGGCGTGGGCGATCATGGTCGAGATCGCCCTGCCGGATGCGCCGAAGTTCACCGCCACGCTGATCGAGAACCGTCCCGACCTCACGCAGTACACCTTGAGCGGACGGCGTCCGGACAGCTTCCTGCCCGAGTACCCGCGCGTGCTCGCCAACGACGGCATGTTGGTCGCGCTGACCGCGGACGGCAAAGAAGTGCTGGCCACCGACGTGAAGAAAGGCGCGATTTCCAAAGAGACCATCGCCGGTGGTGAACGCTCGCTCGAGATCACCAACCTCACCGCGGATTTCCCGTTGCTCGCCGAGGGCTTCCAAGGCCAGAACGGCACGATGATCGAATGGACGCTGAAAACGCCGGCTGGTCAGCAGAGCGGCAGTAGCGTGGTCGGTCAGCCGACGCTCACGCGTTTCCAACGTGCGCGCCTGAAGGCCACGCCGGATGCCCGTTTGAAAGGCATCGCACTCGAACCGGCGCCGTGGACCATCGCTTATCACAAGGATCGCGCGGCGTTGTGGGTGCGGCGCGAAAACGCGGCGCTGGCCAGCGATCCGCTCCAGCCGATGCGGGCGATGGATGAGGCATCGGTGCAGGCGCTGCCGATCCGCGGTCTGCCGCGTTACTACGAACAGGGCGAGTTCTTCCGTCTGCAGGCCGAGACCGCGGCACAAGCCGCCGGTATCCCGACGACGCCCGCCGGCATCGTGCGCCGTCTGCTCGGACATCAGACCGCCATCGATGCCAAGCCGCTCGCGCTGCCGCTCGGCACGATCAACGACGTGAGCTTCTCCGTCACCGCCTTCGCGCCCTATGCGCGGCTACGCACCAGCTGGAAGGAGGTCGCCGATGCGCCGCTCGATCCGCGCCTCGACCTGCGGCTGACCAGTGGTGCGGATGAGCGCAGCTTTCCGCGCCTGATCCCGCCCAGCTCCAGCGAGGGCGTCGAAGAGCAAGCGATGACGTGGGTGCACTGCGCCGATCAAGCCGCATACGACGCGCTGCGTGCCAAGCTCGCGGCCCGTTTTCCGGAGCCCATTCCGGGAACGACCAGCGAACCAACTCAAGAAGAGGCCGCACGCACGCGCTTGGTGTTCGTCACCTCGCCCGCCATCGTCCGCCCAGGGCGCAAGGTCGAACTCCTGGTGTCGGCCCCAGGCTCACAGCTGCGTGATTTCGCGCTCGATGACGGCAGCCAGGTGGTGGTCGACCTGTTCGGCGATCCGCTGACCGTGCAGCTGAACAGCATCCTCCAGCGTCCCCGCCAAGTCACCGAACCGCTGGTCGTGCCCAAGGAACAGCGCACCAGCCGCATGTCGGTGGGCGACTACGAAAGCCTGATCCAGGTCACCGCCACCAGCACGCAGGGCGTGGTCTCGGCGTGGGTGCCGTATACGCCGTACCCGAATCTGCCGCGTACGCTCGGCAATGACGGTTCGCTCGGCATGTACGCGCCGCGGCCGGTGTGGCTCGATGTTCCTGGTGCTGGCCGCTTCGAACTGAGTTACGGCAAAGAAGCGCTGCCGATGCCCGGTCCGATCTGGATGACCGGCTTCGAGGTGCCGCGTCGTCCTGGGAGCAATTCGCCGAGTGAGTTCTTCTGCCACGTCGGCTACGGTGACCTCGCCAAACCCGAGGCCTCCGTCATCCACATGAACCATCCGCTCGCCTGGCAGGACACCTTCTTCTTCCAAGCCAGTTGGGATCCGCAGTCGCAGGCACTCACCGTGCTCGGCGTCGGCAACCGCCCGGCCGGCAATGCGATGTTGATCGCGTCGATCATCCTCGCGCTCGGCATGGCGATCAGCGGTGCGATGGCGGCGCTGCCTGGGAGAAAGTCGTGAGTAAGCGTAACTGGATAATTTTCTCCGCGTTCGGTTCCCTGGTCTCGATTCTGATCGCTGCGCTCGTGTGGTGGTTTCTGTCCGCGTCAAAAACACCGGAAGTAAGCAGCCCACTGGTTCCAATCAAAGAGACCCTCGCGCAGATCCAGCTCGATCGTCTTGCCGCCGTGCCGGTGCAACATGGTGGAAGGTATAAGCCGCTCTTTTCTATGGGCATGGAAGTGTCGGATGCGATCGCGTATTCGACCACCCTGAGCAATTCCTCTATCGCTGGCACCAAAGGCCATACGCCGCTGACCAGCTTGCTTGATCTGGTTTTCTGCCGCAGCGATTACGACGACCTACCGATCGCACGAGTTAAACATACCGAACTGCAGCGCGATCTGTCACTGGTGATCCCGGAAGCCGAGCGCGCGTTGCTGCTCGACAAGGGTCTGATGACGCCACGGCGCATCACCGACCGCGTGGTGCGCGATGAATTGGACAAGCTCGGCCGCCAAACCGCCAAGACCAAACAGATCAACCAGGTGATGGCCGCGCAGGGCATGCTCGATGCGGGCAACGTGATCTTCCAGCTGCGTTTGTTCCCGGTACCGGCCGGCGCGCACGACGACAAGTGGCGCGATCCCGCCGACCTGGGCGCTGACTTCGCCACGTCGTTCAGCGCGTTCGTCGTCGCCGCACGGGCGAGCGATGGTTCGGTCGCGAGTTTCGCCGGCCACACGTGGAGCCTGTTGCCGATCGGGGTCGAGACCGCCACGCGCCTGGGGCTCGACCGCGAGGACTTGGTCAACCTCAACCAACACCTCCTCTGGCCGCTGTGGCAGGCCGCGGCCAAGGGCACGCTCGATGAAGCTGGTGCCGCCAAGCTCGCGGCGGATCCGTCGCAAGCCGCGACCCTGGGCCTAGCTGAACCTGAAATCGTCGCCGCGGCGCTGCGTGATCTCAAGGCGCGGTGGACGACGCTGGGCGTGCCAGACGAAGATCTGGCTGACAAGATCCTGCGTCCGACACTCGAAGCCGCGATCACCGACGCCATCCGCGCATGGAATGCGCTCGGTCTCGGCTGGCGCGCCGCACGGCATGGCACCATGACCGGTGCTGAGCTGCAACCGCGCATCGACGCCTTCGTTGCCGCCAATGCCAAACTGCTTGAGCTGCACGGCCAGGATCAGGTCGCCCGCGGCAAGGCGCCGCTGGTGATCACCAGCAAACTCGAACTGACGTATTGGAAGTGGCAGGGCAACATCCACTGGGTGTGGCTCAGCCTGTTGTTGGCGGTGCCGTTCCTCGCCATGGGCGGCATTGGGCGTCAACGCTGGGCACTGATCATCGGCTACGGGCTGCTCATCACCGGTTTCGCCGGCCAGCTCACCGCCTTCATCGTGCGCGCGGAACTCGCGCAACGCGTCCCGCTCTCGAACCTCTATGAGTCGATGGCGGCGGCAGCGCTGCTGGCCTCATGGATCGCGTTGCTGGGTGAAGCCGGCATGTCGTGGTCGAAACGCGTCACCAATGGCCTGAGCTTGGTGCTCCTCGGTGTGCTGGTGGGCTTCATCGTGGTTGCCTTCATCGTCGGTTATCCCTGGGCGATCATCATTCCGGCGATCGGCATCGCGCTCGGATCCTGCCTCATCCTGCAGATGACCAACCGCCTCGGTTCCGCCGCGCGCGGCAGCCTCGGCCTGGGCGCGTCGCTGTTCGGCTGCCTGATTATCTTCGCCCAGATCCTGCTCGAATACCACGACATCAACGCCTTCATCAGTCCGGCGATGCCGATTCTGTCCGAGTTCTGGCTGCGTGTGCACACCAGCTGCATCATCGCTAGCTACGGCCTGATCTCGCTCGGTGGCCTGATGTCGCTCACCTACCTGATCATGCGCATCTGGCTGCCGTGGAACGATCCGCGCAGCGAGGCCTGGGACCGCACCACCTTCGCCATCGACACGGTGGCCATGCTGGTGTTGTGGGTCGGCCTGGTGCTCGGCGCGGTGTGGGCTGCGGTCAGCTGGGGTCGCCCCTGGGGTTGGGATCCGAAAGAAGTTTTCGCCCTGCTCACCTGGGTGGTCTTCATCGGCCTCATCCACCTGCGCGTCGCCATGCCACCGCAAAAGCGTGGGGTCGCCACCGCGGTGGTCGCCATCGCGGCGTTCGTGGTGATGGTGTTCAACTGGTACTGGGTGAACGTGCAGCTCGCGGGACTCCACAGTTACGCGTGAGGCGCTTGCGACTGCGTCCGGTTTTGGACGCTGGAGCATCATGCAGATTCCGGACGGCCTCAAGGCCCTCATCGACGACGGTTTTATCCAGGAGATCATCCGGCCGCTGAAGAGCGGCAAGGAAGCCGCTGTCTTCCTGGTGGTGGTCGATGGCAACGTGTGCGCTGCCAAGGTCTACAAACAGGCCCACCTGCGCAATTTCCGCCAGCGTCAGGACTACGTCGAGGGTCGCCAGGCGGGCAACACCCGCGATCAGCGTGCGATGGATCGCGGCACCAAGTTCGGCAAACATAAGCGCGAAGAAGCCTGGCAGAACGCCGAGTCCGACACCATGCGCAAACTGCACGCTGCGGGCGTGCGCGTGCCGAAGCCCCATGGCAACCACGACGGCATCCTGCTGATGGATCTGGTGACCTATGCGCCTGGGCAGCCGGCGCCGCAGATCGCCGCTGGACGTTTCGATCGTCTAGCAGCCGTGCAGTTTCACCGCCGGATCATGCAGGAAATCGCCAAGATGTTGTGCGCTGGCGTAGTGCACGCCGACCTCTCTGAGTTCAACATCCTCGAAGCCGCCGACGGTCCGATCATCATCGACTTCCCGCAGTCGGTCGACGCCGCGCGTAACAACAACGCCAAACGTCTGCTGCTGCGCGACGTCGCCAACGTCACGCGGTTTTTTTCACGCTTCGCCCCTGAACTTCGCCGCACCGACTACGGCAATGAGATGTGGCTGCTCAACGAACAGCGCCTGCTGAAACCGGACTCGCCGCTGACCGGCAAGTTCCAGGCCGCGCGCGGCGTGGTCGACGCCAGCATCGTCTTGCAGGCGATCGAAGACGCCAAGCGCGACGCCGCCAAACGCGAAGAGGTCAAGCGTTGGCGTGAGGACAAAAAAAAGGAAGAGAGCCAAAAGAAGGCTCCGGTGCGCGGTCCAGGCAGGTGAGCGCATTGGACGTCAGCGGATAAGCCGGGCGTCATCGCGGTTTGTTTCCCTGGCGTTCGCCCCATCATGCGCGGCACCATGTCTGACCTTGTCGCCGCCGTTCGAACTGCTCTCAGCTCCGTCCAAGATCCCGATCTGAAGAAGGATCTGGTAACGCTGAACATGATCCGCGGACTGACGGTCGCCGATGGCGTTGCGACATTCACCCTGGTGCTGACCACCGGCGCGTGCCCGGTGAAGAAGGAACTTGAAGAACAGTGCCGCGCGGCGGCGTTGTCGGTGGCGGGCGTGACGCGCGCTGAGGTCACCGTCACTGCCGAGGTTCCGAAAGGCCAGAACGTCGCCGATTCACTCCCAGGGGTGCGCCACATCATCGGTGTCGGCTCGGGCAAAGGCGGCGTCGGCAAAAGCACCGTGACAGTGAACATCGCTTGCGCGCTGGCCAAAACCGGCGCCAAGGTCGGGTTGCTCGATGCGGACATTTATGGCCCGTCGATTCCGACGATGATGGGCATGAGCCGTCAGCCGTACGTCATCAATAAAAAGATGATCCCGCTCGAAGCGCACGGCGTGAAGATGATCTCGATGGGTTTTCTGCTCGATGAACGTCAACCGGTGATCTGGCGTGGGCCGATGATCGTCTCGGCGCTGCGGCAGATGATCACTGATGTGACCTGGGGTGATCTCGATTACCTGCTGGTCGATCTGCCGCCGGGCACCGGCGACATTCAGCTGACACTGGCGCAGAGCGTGCCGCTGGCCGGCGCGGTGGTGGTGTCGACGCCGCAGGCGGTGGCGCTCGCCGACGTGCGTCGCTCAATCGCGATGTTCGACAAGGTGAACGTCAAACTCTTCGGCATCGTCGAAAACATGAGCGAGTTCGTCTGCCCGCGCTGCGGCCACATCGAACCGATCTTCGGCACCGGTGGCGCCGAACGTGAAGCGCACGAACTGCAGGTCGCGTTCCTCGGCCGGGTGCCGCTCGAACCGGCGGTGCGCATCAGCGGTGACGACGGAACGCCGGTGGTGCTCTCGCATCCGACCAGTCGTAGTGCGGCGGCTTTCCGTGGCATCGCGGAACAAGTCGCACGCGCGGCGAGCATGGCGGCGTTGGCGCCATCACCGAAGTGAGCCAGATCTCAATGAAACGACTCGCTCTCTTCATCACGGCCACCATCGGAGTTTCACTGATAGGTGTAGTGCTTTGGTGGGAATGGGCCGTCCGTTCCGAGATTGCCGTTTTGCGTAATTCAACCGAGCCTGACGGACACATGGCTTTTGTACGGTTGGTGACGGCAGCAGATTCTTATCAACAGAAGCACGATGCATGGCCGACTGAAGTGAGTCAGCTCACTGAAAGCACCTTTTTACCGCGTGATCAGGCGATCCTCCGCACCTTTTCCTTGCGGACCGAAGGTACAGCCACCTTTATCGAATGGACCGCTGATCCACCATTTGGCACACTCAGATACCCACTCCTCACGGAAGAAGAACGGATGCGTGATCCACAATGGAAAAGCCCACTGAGAGTTAACCCCTTTGAGGTACCCGTGCCAGCTTCGGCTCCGTGATTTTCGAAAGCCGATGATTGTCAGTACGAATCTTTGGGATCCGCATCCGCGCAGTTCGACCCGTCTTTGCGTTCGATGAACCACACGCGGTACCACAGCTTCGCGGTGCTTTGCGGCGTGCTTTCTTCGATGATCTCGACCGACACTTGGCCGATGAGGTGACGGAGGATCTCCTGCCAGAGTTTCTCGGCGGTCATCTCGCTGGTGATGGGATAATCTTTGAAGGCGGCGGCGGCTTTCGGCATGGCGGTTCCCTGACATCAACGGGTGGGTGGGACGGGCACGGTGCGCGCCGCGTCGACGATGCGTTGTTCCCAGCTGCGGCCACCTGGGTTGAGCTGATGGAGGTCGCCCAGGCCGTTCAGCACGGCGGCGAATGAACGGCGACGGTTGGCCGGATCAACGGGTTCACCCAGTCCATCACGGTAGATGCCAACGGCGAAATCGCCGCCGAGGGCGCGCAGAAAAGTGACGTAGGACGCGTCGTCAGGACCGGCGGCGACCCAGGCATCGAGCTGCTTGATGCAACGGTTGGCGTCGTCCTGCAACACGGTGAAGGTCACTGATCCTGGCGGCACCTGACCAGCGAGCACTTGTAGCGTCGGGATCGCTGGCGACAGACGTCCGCCCGCTTCGATGCGGCAGTCGAGCGCGAGGTAACCGATCACCAGCGGACGCGGAAAGGTTTCTTTGAGGCTGACCGACCGCGCGCTGGCGGACTGGAACTGCAACGAACCGCCGGGAGCCGCGCCCGCGGCAGCGTCGACGAGTTTTTTCCCGATCAGGTCGCGTCCGAGTTCGTAGGCTTTGCGCCGTTCCTCCAGATCCTTCGCGTCGCCGGCCTTGGCGTCGAGCAGGTCAACTGGTTTGAACGCACCGGCCGAGGCACCTGCTGCCTGCGAATCAGCGTTTTGCACCGACACGTCCATCGACCCGGC
>JANPLC010000370.1:0-2718 GCA_031426335.1 Planctomycetota bacterium | reverse complement strand
TAACCCGTCGCGGCGGCCTGCACCGGCAGCTTCTTTTCCGCGATCTCTTCGAGCATGCGCGCGATGACATCATCGACCGGGAAGGTGCCGACTTTGTCGCCGTTCTGCGTTTGCAGGGCGATGGTCTCGTCGGTGACTTCCTGGCCGCCGAGGACGCCGAAATACGTCACGCGGTCGTTGCGCGCGAGGCGGATCTTGGCGCCGAGTTTGTCCGGCGTGCGGTCGAGCGTGGCGCGGATGCCGGCGTCGCAGAGCTGCTTCACCACATTTTCGGCGTAGGGGATCTGCTCGTCGGTGATCGGCAGCAGGCGGATCTGCTCGGGCGCCAGCCACAGCGGAAACTTGCCGGCGAAGTGTTCGATCAGGATGCCGACGAACCGTTCGAGCGAGCCGAGGATGGCGCGGTGCAACATCACCGGGTGATGTTTCTGGCCGTCTTCACCGACGAAGGTGGCGTTGAGGCGTTCCGGTGACGGCAATTGGTAATCGACCTGGATGGTGCCGCACTGCCAGTGACGACCGAGGGCGTCGACCAGGGTGAACTCCAGCTTGGGGCCGTAGAACGCGCCTTCGCCTGGGGCGATGGTGTAGGCGAGGCCGGCCTGTTTGCAGGCGTCGGCGAGCGCGGCTTCAGCGCGATCCCACGTGGCGTCGTCGCCGACGCGCACGGCTGGGCGCGTGCTGAATTTGACGATGACCTTGTCGTCGCCGAAGCCGAAGTCGGCGTAGACCTCTTTGAGCAACGCGCAGAACGACGCGACTTCCCCAGGGATTTGCGCCTCGGTGCAGAAGATGTGGGCGTCGTCCTGGACGAAACCACGCACGCGCATGATGCCGTGCAGCGCGCCGCTGACTTCGTTGCGTGTGCAAGCACCGAACTCGGCCATGCGTAGCGGCAGGTCGCGGTAGCTCTTGAGGCCCTGCTTGAAGATTTCGATGTGGCCTGGGCAGTTCATCGGCTTGAGCGCGAAGTGGCGCTTCTCGCTCTCGGTGACGAACATGTTGTCGCGGTACTTGGCCCAGTGGCCCGAACGTTCCCACAACGACTGTGGCATGATCGCCGGCGTTTTCACTTCGACGTAGCCGTGCACGCGGATCTTAGCGCGGACGTAGTCCTCCAGCGCACGGTAGATCGCCCAGCCTTTCGGATGCCAGAACACCTGGCCGGGATTTTCCTCATCCACGTGGAAGAGGTCCATCTCTTTGCCGAGTTTGCGGTGATCGCGTTTCTTGGCTTCTTCGATGCGCGTGAGGTGCGCCTTCAATCCCTTGTCGTCGGCGAAACACGTGCCGTAGACACGCGTCAGCTGATCGCTCGCCTGATCGCCGTGCCAGTAGGCGCCAGCGACGCTCATGATCTTGAACGCTCCGAGCACACCCGTGCTCGGGACGTGCGGACCGGCGCAGAGATCTTCCCATGCCTCGCCAGGCGCACCCGTCGAGTAGAACGAGATCGACGTGCTGCCCTTGGCGATGGCGCGCTCGGCGTTGTCCTGTTTGTACTTGTCGTTCGCCGTGCGCGCGAGCCCGACGTCGCAGGCGTAGTCCGTCCGCGTGAACGGACGGTTGGCCTGGACGATCTCCTTCATCTTTGCTTCGATCTTGGCGAAGTCGGCGTCCGTCAGCGTCACGGCCTCATCGGCGGCGTTGCGGATCTGCATGTCGTAGAAGAAACCGTCCTCGATCGACGGACCGTAGGCGAGACGCGTCTTGGGATAGAACGAGCAGATCGCCTCGGCCAACACATGGGCGGCGGAGTGCCGTAGCACATGCAGCGCGTCGGGGTTCTCGTTGGTCGCCGTGATGATGCTGATCTTGGCGTCGCGTTCGATGATGCGGTCGAGATCGCGGATCTCGGTACCGTCGAGTTTCACCGCGATGGCTTTCTTGGCCAAGCCGGGGCCGATCGCCAAGGCGACATCGCGACCGGAGACGGGTTTATCGAACGACAGGACTTTGCCGTCGGGCAGCGTGAACTGGGACATGGGGACCTCAAAACGTTGGGGGTGGGCGGAATGACGCGCGACGCGGCCTGCCGAGGGGCAGGTTCAGCCAGTAGTTCGCGTGGTCGTCATCGTCAGGGACATGGGTTCCGCTCGGGCGGGGACCGTAGCGGAGGCCTGGGAAGCGTCAACGCGCGTGGGAAGGCGCGTGTGGCCCGCCGGATCACAGTCCGACGGCAGCGCGGGCGCGATCGGTCACCGCCCGTGCCTTCGCACGGGCCGCGGTGGCGCCCTGCTTCAGCACCTGGGCGATGTACCCAGGGTCGGCCATCAACGCGCCACGTTTGGCGCGGGCCGGGCCGAAGTGGTCGAGCAACAGCTCGAACAGCGCCTGTTTCGCGTGGCCGTAACCGAAGCCGTCGGCGCCGGGATCGCGGTAGCGGTTGGCCAATGCCAACGTGCGCGGGTCGTCCTTGCCGGCGATGGCGCGGAAGATCTGGAAGGTGTTGCAGGTGTCGGGGTCTTTGACCTCGTTCACACCCTTCGAGTCGCTCTTGATCGCCATGATGCGTTTGCGCAGCGCTTTTTCGTCCTGGAAGGGGTCGATGGTGTTGCCGTAGCTCTTCGACATTTTTTCGCCGTCGACGCCGGGCAGCACGGCGGCTTCGGCGGCGAGGCGATACGCCGGCAATTTGAAGACGTCCGCCTTGAACTCTTCATTGAAACGTGCCGCCATGTCGCGCGCGAGTTCCAGATGCTGCACCTGATCGCGGCC
>JANPLC010000369.1:0-6800 GCA_031426335.1 Planctomycetota bacterium | reverse complement strand
ACACCAGCCCATACGCCTTCGCTGAAACCGTAGCTGCCGTCGCTGTAAACCGCGATCGAGTGCAGCGTGTTGCTGACGGTGGTCAGTGCCTTCACGTGGTCGATCAAGGCATTGGCCGCCGAGGTAGCAGACGACACACCGCGCGCTGCGATGATCGCCGCACCGCGTTTGCCGACCTCAGGGATGAAGGTGTCCTTCAGCCAGGCGTGGTCGGTGATCACGTCGGTGACCTTTTTGCCGTTGATCTTGCCGTTGGCGAAGTCGGGGAACATGGTCGGCGAGTGATTGCCGAACACGATCACGTCGCTCACCGCGGTCACTGGCACGCCGGCTTTCTTGGCCAGCTGGGTGTAGGCGCGGTTCTGGTCGAGGCGCACCATCGCGGTGAAGCGTTCCTTGGGCAGGCGCTTGGCCTGACGCGCGGCGATCATGCAGTTGGTGTTGCAGGGATTGCCGACCACGGCGACGCGGCAGTCGTCAGCGGCGACGGTGTCGATGCTCTTGCCCTGGCCGATGAAGATCTTGCCGTTGTCCTTCAGCAGGTCGGCGCGCTCCATCCCTGGGCCGCGCGGCTTGGAGCCAACCAAGAGGCACCAGTTGGCGTCCTTGAAGGCGACGTCGGGATTGTCGGCGAAGATGATGTCCTGCAGCAGGGGGAAAGCGCAGTCGTCGAGCTCCATGCCCACGCCTTTGAGCGCGGCCTGCGCCTTGTCGACCGGGATCTCCAGCAGCTGCAGGATCACCGGCGTGGACTTGCCGAAGATGTCGCCGTTGGCGATGCGGTTGAGCAGGCTGTAGCAGATCTGGCCGGCAGCGCCGGTCACGGCAACACGGATGGGCTTGGTCATGGGAGGTGATCCTGTAGGGGGCGGGCACACTGGGGTGCAGGGCGGGCGGAGGCTAGCCCTGACTGGTGGCCAAGGGAAGTCCATGCATGCGGTGGATGGAAGCCGCCGGTTGGCACACATCGCCCGCAAGCAGGGTGCTGAAAAAGCACACTGCGCGGGGGTAACAGGGCGTCTTGCCCCCTGGACAAAAGCCACTGCGGATTTTCCCGGGGAAAATAGCGACCGCAGGTCGCCCCAGGGAAAGTCCGCAGCTAGCAGGCTGCGTTTTTCAGCAGCCTGCTAGGTGGGCTTGTTCCGCGGGGGACGTTCATAGGGTGCCCCACGTGAAGGCCGTGAACGACATTTTGCGGCGGGTGCGCGACGAGGCCCGCCGGCGTGGTGTACGTTGGACCACCCAGCGTCAGGCCATCGTCGAGACCTTCATCTCTGCCGACGAACACATCACGGTCGAGGACCTCCACCACCGGGTACGGACCATCGACCGCACCATCAGCGCGGCGACGGTCTACCGCACCGTCAACATGCTGGTGGAGATGGGTCTGGCGACCAAACGGCACTTTGGCGCTGGCTCGGCCTCGTTCGAGTGTGAGGTCAATAAGGAGCACCACGACCACCTCGTGTGCACCGCCTGTGGCAAGATCATCGAGTTCCACAACGACGCGATCGAGGACCTTCAGGTCACCGTCGCTCGCGACAATGGCTTCGTTATCAGCTACCACCGCATGGAACTGTACGGCATCTGTGCCGACTGCCAAAAGCAGGTCGGCGTGGCGAAGCCCTGATCATTCGGCTCGGCGCCAGGAGGCTGGCGCGCTTGGCGGCCATCCTCCCGACTTGCGCTGCCAAGGACCACTCCTAGTCTCCGCCGCTCCCGCAAAACGGGGTGCCGACGCGGCCTTGTAGCTCAGCTGGTAGAGCAGCGGATTGAAAATCCGCGTGTCGCTGGTTCGATTCCGGCCAAGGCCACCACACTAAAACCCCGGTTAAAACCGGGGTTTTACTGTTTTTGCTGACCATTGCGGGGCCGTTGCGGGGCTGTTACGGGGCTGTTGCGGGCTGTTGCGGGGCTATCGGCGCTTCGTGCGTACCGCGCAACCACTGATCACGTCGTGCAGGGCCCGCCGGTCGAGCGACAAGGCGAGCGGCGACAGCGGCCACAACAGCGTAAACAACAGCCAGCGGCACACGGCGCGTCCCCAGGTCAGCTGGTAGCCGGTGCGATGTTCAACGATCTCCAGCGCGAACCGGCGGTGCCAGAAGGGGGCACCGCGGACTACCGTGGCACCGATCAGATAGATGATCAGCCCGACCACGGCGACCAGCACGCCGAGCGCGCTGGCGGCGAAGAGCGTCAGGAACGGTTGCTGGTCATCGGCGCGCATCAGTTGGCCAGCGAGTTCGCCAGCGCGGGTCAGCCCACCGTTTTGGAATAACGAACCGATCACCGCGCCAGCTCCGGCGCTGCTCCCTGGGTTGCTGGTCATTTGCGGCAGGCCGGCTTCCATCACCACTCCGGCCTGCGTCAGCGACCACGCGTACCCGCCCAGGATGAGCGGCAGTCCCAGCAACACCATGACCAGCAGTGCGGTCACACCGTCGGCGATACCACTGAACGCGCGTTTCCACGTCGGGGCGGGGCCCCCGGGTAGCGCGGTGAGGAAGTCAGGTTGCAGGGCGGCGTTGTCGGAACGGTTGCTGTCCGAGGGCGCAAAGTCCGCGGGAATCAGTCCGGTGGTCTTTTCCTTGCGCGAACGTTCATCGGCGATTTCCGCGGGGGCACGGATGGGATTGCCGCGCGGAGTGGTGTCGCTGCGGTGGATCAGCGGCGCCGTCTGGACCTTCGGTTGTTCATTCGGCTTGAGCACATCGGAACTGACATCACTGGCAAATGCGTCGGGCTTCAAAATGCCGGAGCTCTGGTCGGTCGCCGCGATTTCACCGCTGGTCGACAACGCGGCGGCGATCATGGGATTGATCTGCCGTCCAGGTTTTGAGATCGGTACGCGGTCGGATCCGGGCAGGTTCAGGGGATCCATTGCCTCGGTGTCACGCGGATCAGGGCGGCGATCAGTGCCCGGCATCAACTCACTGGCAGAAGCTTTCTGCGTCGGGTCGAGCGCCACGGTGAACACGCACGGACCGCACACCACGGTATCGCCAGAGATCAGGTTCTTCTTGCCCTGGATGAGCTCGCCGTTGACCAGCACTCCATTGGTGCTGCCCAGGTCTTCGATGATCAGTGAGTCGGCGTCATGCAGCAAACGGGCGTGATGGCGACTCAGACGCGGATCATCGATGCGCAGCCCGCAGTCCTGACCGCGACCAAGAATGTTTGATCCGGCGGGGACCGGCAAATTTCCGTGTTGACCAGTAAGGAACGCCCGCATGTCGGACGAGTATGTGTCCTGCCGAGCGGTTTGTCACCGGTCACCCGTTGCGGGCAGTGCGCTGCGACCACGCACCCGCACGGTCTTGAGCGGCGTCGTATGACCTAAAACCAGTTCGAGCGATGCGCCGTCGAGCCAGTCGTGCAACAGCGCAAGCACCGCGCGGTTGGCCTTGCCGCCTTCCGCTGGTTCAGCGACCCGAACCTTCAAGCGGTCGCCCAGGACTCCGGCCAGGGCGGCGCAACTGGCACCTGGGACGACCTTGAGGCGCAGTTCCAGGTCCGCACCGACACGCCGGGCGTAAGCGGGCAGCGGAGCTGACGTGTCGCCAGGGGGCAAATTGCCGGTGCTCATGTTGCCAGCATCGCAGACCTGCCGAGCATGCCATCTCATGCCTGCGGACGTTCATCCGGACTTGCACTGGGAGCTGCCCTACGGTGTTCGGGTGGCGTACAGCACGGTCACGGATGGTGATCAACGCGATCGTGATGCGCGCCATGCGTGGTTGGCCAGCCGTGGCATCGCCCGCTGTGTGGTGCCGCGGCAGGTGCACGGAACGCGCATCGTCCACGCCGATGCCGAGCACCACGAACTGGCTCAGGCGGATGGCGTGGTCAGTGCCGCCAGCGCGGCCGCGCTCGGAGCCTTCGGCGCTGATTGCCCAGGTCTGGTGTTGGTTGCCGCAGATGCCCTGGGGGTCGCCCACTGCGGGTGGCGTGGCGTCGCCGGTGGCATCGTCGCACGGCTGGTGGCGGCCATGCGCACGGTCAGTGCGAGCGATCCCGCCCACTGGCATGCCTTCATTGGGCCTGGAATCAGCGCCCAGCGTTATGAAGTCGATCAGCCAGTGCTGGGTGCCCGCACGTGGCCGAGTGCCGCGCTGCGCCCCGGTCGCCCAGGATATGCTTGGCTCGACGTGGCGGCAGCAATCGCCGCCGATGTCGCGCAGCAGGGCGTCACCGCGGTCAAACGCAGTGGCATCTGTACCCATGAAGACCCGCGGCTGTGGAGCTACCGCCAACGCGGCGCGGGCCAGGTGCAGGTGTTGGTGGCGTGGCGGGGATAGCTGCGCGCTCGGAGCTCGCAGCTATTTGACCACCGGATACCGATCCGACTTCGGATCGACCGACGGCGACTCCGCCGGCGCGAGCAGACGGTAGATGCCGCCGCGATCGAAGGGGAAGCGCACGAAGTTGTTGTCGATGTTCAGCGGCGATTCGGCGCCACCCAGCAGCAGGTAGCCGTCCGGGCTGAGCACCTTGCGGATCTTGCCGAAAAGCATGCGTTTGACCTCGACATCGAAATAGATCAGCACATTGCGCATGAACACGATGTCGAAGCGGCCGAGGTTGAACCACGAGTCGAGCAGATTCAGTTCGCGGAATTCGATGCCGGCGCGGATGCTCTCTTTCGCTTCCCATTCGTTACCGACCTTGGTGAAGAAGCGATTGAGCGAGGCCGGCGGCAGGCCGCGTTCGACCTCTTGCTGGCTGTAGCGTGCGGCCCTGCAACGCGTCAGCACCTTGGTCGAGATGTCGGTAGCGAGCAGCTTCACATCCCAGGTCTGTAGCGAGGGAAAGTGCTCGCGCAGCGTCATCATGATCGAGTACGGCTCCTGCCCGGTGCTGGCGGCGCCGCACCACATGTGCAGACGCTTTTCACCAGCGCGCTTCTTCATGATGTCCGGGATCAGCTTGTCGCGCAGCGCGTCAAAGGGTGCGATGTCGCGGAAGAAATAGGTCTCGTTGGTGGTCATCGCGTCGATGACGGAGTAGTGCAATGGGCTCCACTCGACCTTGCGCAGCGCGATGATGAGGTCGCCGATGGTGCGGAAGCCGTTCTTCTCGGCGACGGGATTCAGCCGGGATTCGAGCAGGTAGAGCTTGTCCTCGCCCAGTACGATCCCGGATTTGTCGCGGATCATCTTGCACAACCAGGACATTTCAGTGGTCAGCGCCATGAGTTCAAACCTTCCGCGGCATGCCGTGGTAATTAGGACGACCGACTTTCAAGCGCTGCACGATCTCACCCGCGACATCCTTGAGCGGCAACTGCTTGTCTGCCAAGCCGGCTTTCGCCACTGATCCGGGCATGCCCCACACCACACTAGTGTCCTTGTCCTGCACGATCACCCGTCCGCCAGCTTGCTGGATCAGGCGGCAACCGATCAAGCCGTCCTCGCCCATGCCGGTGAGCACCACCGCGAGGGTGGTGGCACCGCAGGTCTGGGCGGCGGCGCGGAACAACACATCGGCGGCCGGACGGCAGGAGTTTTCCGGCGGATCGTCGTTGAGCGCGAGACGGTATTCGCCGCTGCTGCGACTGACCGTGAGGTGATGGCCGCCCGGAGCGATCCACACCTGGCCGGGTTTGGCAATGATGCCGGCGCTGGCCTCGTCAACCTTGAGCGCCGATTTGCTGCCCAAGCGTTCGGCCAGCAGCTTGGTGAACATCGCCGGCATGTGCTGGACGATCAGCACCGGCACCGGCAGATCGCCAGGCAGCAGCGGAATGACATCAGCCAGTGCATTCGGGCCACCGGTGGAGACCCCGATCACCACCAGATCGATTTGATGTTCGGGGCCGGTGCGCACCGGCGGTGGTCGCGGCGGCGATGCTACCGGCTTGGCAGTGGTGGCGGTCAACGGCGACGGCACCGACACCGCCGGGCGCACGCCGGAGTCGCCAGTACCGAGCAGATGTCGGCAGTTGCCCTTGATGCGCGGCAGCAATTCATGGCGGAAATGCGCCAGCGATTCCTGCACTGAGGAGGTCACGGGTTTGGTGACGAAGTCATTGGCGCCACGTTCAAGCGCCTGCAGCGTCACGCGCGCACCTTCGGTGGTGTGCGCCGAACACATGATCACCGGCAGGCGCGGCCACAGCTTGCGGATCTCGGCGACGGTGGCGAGGCCGTCCATCTCCGGCATCTCGACATCCAGGATCACCAGGTCCGGCAGGCTGAGCGCCATCTTCTGCAGCGCGAGCTTGCCGTTCGACGCGGTGCCGATCACCACGACGTCGGGATCGCCAGCCAGGGCATCGCTGATGCCCTTACGGAACACCACCGCGTCATCGACCACCATCACCTTGATCTGCGCCATGCCGTCCTCGTCCTGAGTTTCTGAACCTGCCAGTATAACCCAGGATTCAGCAATCACCAAACCGGGACGGATATGCTTGGTACGTGGCTCAGGCGGTAC
The DNA here is from genome assembly GCA_031426335.1 of Planctomycetota bacterium. Classification (GTDB taxonomy): domain Bacteria; phylum Planctomycetota; class UBA11346; order UBA11346; family UBA11346; genus BOG-1363. Next base: position 362 of record JANPLC010000369.1, on the reverse strand, counting down.
GCGCGACCGACGTCAAATCGAGGGCCAAGCTATTAAGCGCTTGTGAAGATTCGTGGGTCGAAGCGGCCAGTCGATTGACGTCGCTGGCGGCCTGGGACACCGAGGCGATGGCCTGGGCGATCTCGCTCGCGCCGCGCGCCGCTTCATTCGCGTTGCGGGTGATCTCAGCGGTGGTGGCGGTCTGTTCCTCGACCGCGGCAGCCAAGGCGCCCTGGATGTTGTTGATGCGTTCGATCACCTCGCGGGTGCGGGTGATTGCTTCGACCGAAGCGACCGCATCACGGCGGATGCCGGTGACCGTGGGACTGATCTCCTTGGCGGCCTGCTCGGTCTGGTTGGCCAGGGCCCGTACTTCGGAGGCC
>JANPLC010000368.1:0-3892 GCA_031426335.1 Planctomycetota bacterium | reverse complement strand
GGTAGTGGCCCTGGTCGGTGAATCCGGCTCGGGAAAAAGTGTGTCATCGATGTCGGCGTTGCGCTTGCTGCAGGAACCTCCAGCAACGTATCCATCCGGTCGTATCACCTGGAAGGGCGAAGACATCCTGCGGATGAATCCGGCGCGTCTGCGCAAACTGCGCGGTGGTGAGGTCGGTATGATCTTCCAGGAGCCGATGACCGCGCTCAATCCGACCTGGACCTGTGGTGCTCAGGTTGAGGAGGCCTTGGAACTGCACACCACGCTGGACGCCAAAGCGCGCCAAGCGCGCGTGATCGAGTTGTTCCACCAGGTGGGCATTCCCCAGCCAGAAACACGCGCGAATCAGTATCCACACGAACTGTCCGGTGGCATGCGCCAGCGCATCTGCATCAGCATGGCGTTGGCCTGCTCCCCGCAGTTGCTCATCGCCGACGAGCCAACCACCGCGCTCGACGTTACCATCCAGGCGCAGATCCTTGACCTGATCAAGCGCCTGCAGCGCGAACGCGGCATGGCGGTGTTGTTCATCACGCATGATCTGGGTGTGGTGGCTGAACTGGCGGACCGCGTGGTGTTGATGCGTCATGGCCAAGTGGTCGAGCAGGGCCCGGTCGCTGAGGTTTACGCCAACCCGCAGCACCCGTACACCAAGGGCCTGCTCGCCTGCCGTCCGCGTTTGGGCGTGAAACGCGACCGTCTGCCGACGGTTGATGATTTCATGACTTCAAACCCATAAACATACGCGACTCGGACAGTGCGGGTCCAGGGGCGGCAGAGCCCCTGGCAGGCGTAGCGGGCAGCGCCCGCGAACAACAATCCACCGAGCGTGCCTGCGCGCGCGATGGGCGGAGGCCGGTTAGCGAAGCTGACAGCAGGCGAAGCCTGCGGAAGGCCGCAGCGCGAGCGCTGCCCCGCAGCGCCCACGGCGCGAGGAGCAAGCGAAGCTGGAGACAAGCTTGGTTCCGCGTAGCGGAACAATCAGGACGATCACCGCGCAGCGGTGACCAGCGAAGCTGGTGAGCCGCGCAGCGGCGACATCGGACTGAGGCGCAAGCGCCGCTACCGCTTCACATCGACCGCGGTGCGCACGGCGCGCATCAATTCATCAATGGTGTACGGCTTGGCCAGGAATCCCGCGTTGCTCACTTCGGTGTTCGAGGTGAAGGCGTCGGCACTGTAGCCCGAGCTGAAGATCACTGCCAACTTCGGCCGCATCGCGCGCAGGCGCACCGCCAAGGTCTGGCCGTTGAAGCCGGGCAGCACCAGGTCGCTCAGCAGCAGGTCGATGGTGCCGGGATGGCTCTGCACCACGCGCAGGGCTTCGTCGCCATCGCTGGCGACTAGGACGTGGTAACCCTGATTGCGCAGGGCGTCGCGTGTCAGTTCGAGCACAGTCGCGTTGTCCTCCACCACCAGGATGGTTTCGGAGCCGCCTAAGGCGGTGAGACGCAGTGGCGTCGGAGTTTCATGGGAGTCGTCGACCACTCTCGGCAGGCTGATGGCGATGGTGGTGCCCTGGCCTTTGGCGGTCTCGATGGTGATGAAGCCATCCATCGCGCGCACCGCTCCGTAGGCGCTCGACAGACCAAGTCCGGTGCCGTGGCCGGCCTCCTTGGTGGTGAAGAAGGGCTCGAAAACGCGCTCTGCTGTGGCTGGATCCATGCCCATACCGGTGTCACGCATCGACAGCGAGACGTAGATCCCTGGACGCGCACCCACGCGTCGCGCCAAGTTGTCGTCGACCACCAGTTCGCGGGTGCAGATCACCAAGCGACCACCGTCAGCAGCCATCGCATCACGGGCGTTCACCGCCAGATTCATCAGCGCCAGCTCAAGTTGGCCGGGATCGGCCAGGACCTTGCCGGCATCCGCCAGCAGATCGGTCTCCACCGTGATGTTGGCGGGGATCAAGCGGTCGATCAGCACGCGCAGACGTTCGATCACCTTGTTGGGATTGGTGGCAACCGGTTTGAGCGGCTGCTGACGGCTGAACGCCAGCAGATTGCGCGTGGTCTCGGTCGCGCGTTCGGTTGCGCGCAGAACGATTTCGGCATTTTTCCGCAGGGGATGCTGGGCCGGCAGGCCACGCAGGATCAAGTGGGTGTGGCCGCTGATGGCGGTCAGCAGGTTGTTGAAGTCGTGGGCCACGCCGCCGGCCAGACGCCCCATCGCTTCCATCTTACCGGCCTGGTGGCGCTGCATCGCGGATTCACGGCGTTCCACCAGCATGCGCGATTTCTGCAAGGCAAGGTTCACCAGGTTGGTGACCGCCGCGAGGAACTCCCGCTCATCCGCCAGCCAGATGCGTCGACGTACCACTTGATTGACCGACAGCACCAGGAAGCCATCGGCGCGGAAGGCGAAGGGATACCACAGCAGACTGCGGATCTTCAGCCGCTGATGCAGCATGTCGGCGGAGCCTTCGCTGGACAGCCGAGGATTGATCTGGTCGTGGTGGCTTTCGAGGGGGGTGCGCATCTCCCACGCGTGGCGCAGGCTTTCAGCGAACTGGTCGAGTGCGTGTTCGGGTTTGCGCTGGATCTCTACCGGGCACAGGGGATCCACCCAGTCGCTGAGGACCACGGCTTTCTGTTGCGTCAGGCGCACGTCGACGATCAGCGCATGGTCGATCGCCAGCGCCCGACCAAGGGTCTCCACCAGCGAGTCGAGGATGCGGTCCTGGTCGTCCATCCCGATGATGGTCTGGGCCATGCGATTGAGCGTGCCGGCGAACTGCAGTTGGCGATGCAGGTGGTCGCGGTTGCGCGCCAGGTCTTCTTCGGTGCGCACGATGTCGCTGATGTCGGTGCACGAACCGATGTAGCCGGCGAAACGGCCATCCGGATGATTGAGTGGCTGACCGCGCTCGTGCAGCCAGCGGTATTCGCCATCGGCACGGAGCAGGCGGTATTTATGCAGGTATTCGCGTTTGCCGCGTTGCGCTTCGTTGGCCAACGCCATGGCCTTGGCACGATCATCACGGTGGATGCGCATGCGCCAGTCTTCGCGCACAGCGTCGTCCATGGTCAAGCCGGCAAAGTCGAGCCAACGACGATTGAACCAGCGCCACGTGCCATCAGGGTCGCTGGTCCACATCAGCACCGGCGCATGTTCTGCCAAGCGGGGCAGCGTCTCATCCTGCTCGCGGGCCTGGGTGAGGCGGTAGCGGCCAGATTCTGAGGATGGACTGAGCGCGTGATGCAGCACCACGGCTCCGCCGTTCGGCAAGGCGGTGATCTGCACTTGGCTGGGACGTTCTTCGCGTCCGCAGGTGGCGGTGTAGGTGCGCACGAAGGTCGCCAGTTGGCCACTCAGCACATGGGCCAGGCCGCTGGTGATAACCGCATGATGTTCCTCCCCAGGTCCGGCGGCGTCAGCGCAGATGGTCAGGTACGGCGCGCCCACCGGGTCACTGACATCCCAATCTCCGCCATCACTGACGGCACTGCGCCACGCATCATTGACCGACAAGACGCAGCCGGTGCGGTCGAGGATCGCCAGGGGCATGGGCAGGACCTGCAGGGTGGTCAGGGCCATGCTGGGGAGATCGAAAGGTGCGGGGGCTTCGTTCATGGTGCCGCTTGCGGTGTGGATGCTGACCGGGATGGAACCCATTGGGCGGAGTCGATGCCAGATGATCAGCGCAAAGGACCGCGGATCGGCGAGAGCCGGCCGCAGTTGTGATCAGGTTGCAGGCCAGGAGTCAAGCATCTGAAAGGCCAGGCCCATGACCGTGCCGTAACCGACAGGCCAAGAGACGCTGCGCAAAGTCGGAACCTGGACATCCAAGACAAGGGACGACTGGATTCGTTCGGGGGGGTGTTGCACGGCGTGACGGCGGCCACGCCGTGGCGAAAGTCCCATGCCATACGCTGAGCGCTGTTCGCTG
>JANPLC010000367.1:0-6312 GCA_031426335.1 Planctomycetota bacterium | reverse complement strand
GCGCGGACTTCAGTCTGCGCAACAAAGTTGTTCCCGCCAGTCAGCGACGTGCGGAGAAAAAAGGATGCGCAGACTGAAGTCCGCGCCCCCAGGGGGTGGCAGCCTGTCCCTCTGGCCGGTGGTGGCGATGGCGTGATGCTCTCACTCAACGTCCCATGACCACCGACTACCTCATCATCGGCGCCGGCGTCATCGGCCTGACCATCGCACTCGAACTGCGTCAGCGTTTCCCGCAGGCGTCGATCACCGTGCTGGAAAAGGAACCCGCCGCCGGCGAACACGCCAGCGGACGCAACAGCGGCGTTTTGCACGCGGGTTTCTACTACACCGCCGACAGCCTGAAGGCGCGCTTCTGCCGTGACGGCAACCGTGCGATGCGCGACTATTGCACGTCGCGCAACCTGCCGCTCAACCAGTGCGGCAAGCTGGTGGTGGCGAAGAATCACGGCGAGCTCGCCGGGCTGGATGAACTCCATCGTCGTGGCCGGGCGAACGGCGTCGACGTCACGCTGATCAGCGAAGCCGACGCCAAACGCATCGAACCACGGGTGAAAACCGTCGAACGCGCGTTGTGGTCACCGACGACCGCGTCCGCCGATCCAATCCAGGTGATCGCCGCGCTGGCACGCGACGTGACGGACGCCGGCATCTCCCTGCGCACTGGCATCGCTTATCGCTCCGGCGGACCTGGACGTGTCATCACCAGCGATGGTCCGATCGACGCCGGCTACATCATCAACTGCGCCGGACTCTACGCTGATCGCGTGGCCAAGGACTTCGGCTTCTGCCAGCGCTACACCATCCTGCCGTTCAAGGGACTTTACCTCTACAGTGATGAACCACACGGTTCCTTGCACACGCACATCTATCCAGTGCCGGATCTGAAATTTCCGTTCCTGGGCGTGCACTTCACGGTCACCGTCGACGGCCACACTAAGATCGGCCCGACTGCTATCCCGGCGTTCTGGCGCGAACATTACAACGGCATCGAACGCTTCGACCTGGGCGAGATGATCGAGGTCACGCTGCGGGAGGCCTCGCTGATGCTGAACGCCGGTTTTGATTTCCGCGGACTGGCGTTGCAGGAGATGAAGAAGTTCTCGCCGTCGTTCCTCGTCGGTCAGGCGGCTGACCTGCTCACCGGCGTGCACCACCAGGACTACACCCGCTGGGGCCGCCCAGGCATCCGTGCGCAGCTGCTTGATCTGAAAAAACGTACGCTAGTGATGGATTTCGTCGTCGAAGGCGATCGCCAGTCGTTGCACGTGCTCAACGCGGTGTCACCGGCGTGGACCTGTTCGATGCCGTTTGCTGCGCACGTGGTCGATCAGATCGTACGCCTGCGCGATGGCGACCACATCAACGAATGACGCCCGGGAGCGCCGGTTTCCAACCGGCGAAGCAACCTGATCCATCCAACGACGGTCAGCGGCTACCATGGACGTTGTCCGCTCCCTGACGTTCTTCGCCGGTTGGAAACCGGCGGTCCCGGGGGCCGGTTCTACGGCTTGGGCGCTAGATCTTCCCACACGAGATCACGATACGGCGTGCGCGCAGTCAGCCAGTCGACGACGCGTTCCTGTCGTTCGATGCCGTGGTCATTCTTCCACCCGTAGACGATCGACACCTGCTGATCGCGACCTTCGCGCAGACTGAACAGCGGCGTCAGCCCAGTGTTGGTCGCCAAGGCGTTGAGGCGCAGGACTTCCTGGTCGAGCGTGCGGCGCTGTTCCGGATCAGTGACCGGACGCCAGGGCGCGACCACCAGGAGGTGCGATCCTTCGGCCACGGTCAGTGCCTGCTCACCGCTGATCTTCGGCGCTGGCGGCAGTCGCGGGATGTACCCTGGGGGCGGGCGACGGGCCCAACCACTTTCAGCATCGACCAACATGATGCGGACCTCGCCATCGGCGCCTGGACGATAGCGCATCTGCCACCAGCGTTTGCCACGATCATCGGCGGGGCCCGGTGCCACGGTTTCGATCGCGTCGCCCCAGTTCAGGCCGTCACGCAGTTGGAGGTTGTAGGCATTCGATACCGCCTGCGCGCGCGACAACGGCGGACGATCCTCACAGCCGGTGGACAACAAGAACAACACAGCCAGCGGAACCAAGGACATCCGTCGCATGCCGATCCTCCAGCCCGTAGGCAGCGTGTTTGTAACCAGCCGTTCGCGTGTGATCAACGACCGGCTGTGTTTCCCCGTCGGCGAGTCAACCGCGCCCAAGTTTTTCCAGATCGTCTTCATCGTAGCCAAGGTAGTGCCCGAGCTCGTGGTAGAGCGTTTGCTGGACCTCACCGTCGAAATCGCGCCGGCTGGAACAGCCGTGTTCGTGGCTGCGACGGAAGAGATAGATCTGCGGGCTGAGGTGTGGTGCGCCGCCTTCGAGCAGGTCGCCACGTTCCGGTCCGACGAACAGGCCCATCAATTCCGGTTCATCGAAACCTTCGAGCAGCACCGGTTCAGCGTAATCCGCCAACACCAGCGAGACTTCTTCGAGCGCGGCCTTGAGCTTCTCGGGCAACGCATCACCCGCGGTTTCCACCGCCGCCTGGAAGTGCCGCCAGCTGACGCGGAAGGGCGCGTTCTGCGGCTCGACCTTGGCGCGCATCCCACGCAGGAAGGCCTTGTCCGCCGCACGGTAGTCGCCGATACGTTCCAGGCAGCAGCCGAGCCAGAACCACGGCTCGCCGTGCTGCGGCTGATCCTTCACCAACGCCTGCGCCGCGGCGGTCGCGCGTGGGATCTCGTCAAGCCGGTAGGCTTCCCAGATGATCGCCAGTCCATCAGCGATGCGCGCGTCGGTTTCGTTGCCAGCATCATCATCGTCATTGCCGGGCAGGTCGGGCTCGTCGTTCATTGTGCGGTATTGAAACGTCGCCTGGTGCGGACGCTACTGGTGACTCCACGTGAAGAGGGGCAGTCAGCCACAACCGCCGAAGTTCACTTCTTCGCCAGCGCCTCCAGGTAGTCGAGCAGCGACGCAAACTCACGCACCGTCAGCTGATCAACCAGGCCCGGTGGCATCATCGACTGCGGCAACTTGGTGCGGCTGGTGATATCGGCTACCGCGATGGTGGTCTCCTGCGCTGCGAGGTTGCGCACGGTGAGTTTCTCCGGCGATTCGAAGGTGACGAAACCCATGTGCTGGGCGCCGTCCTTGGTCGCGATCAGGTTGGTGACGAAACCCTGCGAGACCGTCTTGTTCGGATCGAGGATGGCCTCGGCCAGCTCGGCGCGTTTGTAGGTCTGCGCGATGTTACCCAAGTACGGACCCTTCGGCGCTTGGTCCTGCGAGGTGGTATGACAAGCGCCACAGGTCTGGCGCACGAAAACCTGCTCACCCAGGTTCTTGTCGCCCTTCACCGTCATGATCTGCGCCAAAACCTCTTCGCGTTTGAGCGTGCTGACTTTGGGGGTGGTGTCGGCGACCTGCTGATTGAGGCCGAGCTTTTCCGCTGCGGCTTTAGCCGCCTTGGCCACGTCCTTGTTGTCGCTGCCAAGGCTGGCTTTCACGCGATCATTGTGGCCGCCGAGCTTGTCCTTGCCGATAGCATTGAGCATGCGCACCAAGCGTTTGGGATCCTGGCCCGCGTCGTCGATGGCTTTCATCGCCTGCGATTTCACCTCCACCGCCTGGTTCTTGTCCACCGCCAGCGACAGCAGCGCACCTTCGGCCAGACCCTGGCCCGGTCCCTTGTCCGACAACTCAGCCAACACCGCGACGTGATTGCCGAGCAGCTTCGAGCCCATGAGCGCGCCGCGTGCGGTGTTGCGTTCGCGTTCGGTGCCTTTGATTTTTTCCAGCGACTCCAGCGCCTGGAACTGCGCCTTCACGCCCTCGGCACTGTTGACCTTGGACAGCGCAACGATGGCGCCGACGTAGGTGGTTGCGGCGGCATCCTTCAGCAGCGCCGCCTGGATCAGCAACGGCACCGCATCGCCTGGGATGTCATCGGTGTTGACCAGCTGCTGAGCGAGCGCCGGGATGTGCGCGGGATCCTGCTTGGCGAGTCCCAGGATGCGTTGCAGCGCTTCATCGGACTTGATGCGGTTGCGCGTCATCTCGGCGACCAGGAAGGCTGCTTCGTCCGGCGCGGCCTTGGCCAGGACCGATTTCAATGCCGCGATCACTGCCGGCGTCTCGGCCCAGGGATCCGGCTGGTAGTAGGGACCACGCGTGTCGGGACGTGTGCCCCAGCTGTCGCCCTTCCACTCGCCTTCGATGAAGTGCAGACGGCAGAGCGTGCTGAGCAGGCCGCGACGCTGCTCGGGATCGCTGACCTTGTCCAGGCGCGCGATCAGGCCGTCGACCGCCAGCTTGGTGTGCAACATAGCCAGACCACGAAGCGCGGCCGTACGCACGACTGGCGTGGTGCTGCTCTGATCGATGAGGTTGAAGCACAGCTTCTCATCAGCCTGATGACCAAGCGCACGGTAGAGCGTGTGGGCGATACGCACGTCCTGCGCCGCCAACTGCGCGGCGACGGGAATGACCTCGCGCAACTGCTTCGAGCGCGCGGCGGCGATCACTGCCTGGAGCACGATGCGCGGATCTTTGGCGTCGATTGCCGCGACGGTGATGGGCGATGCACGATCGGCAGCGAAACGCAGGTCGTACTCCACCAGCGAATCACCAGCGGCGCGTTTGGGCATAACCTTCGGCGGGATCGGCGTCTGGTGCACCGCCGCGAGCGCGATCACGCGGACGGCGAGCGGTTTCTTCACCTCGTCAGCGAGCGCCTGGACTCCGCTCGGCAACGCGGTGCCGGCCTGGGCGCGACGGATCAGTTCACGTTGCGCATCGTGACGACGGCGGTGGCTGGCGTCTTCGAGTTGTTTCACCAATGCGGCAGCATCTGCCTTGCCCACGTCGAGCAGCGGTGGCGCAACATACCCTTTGGGATGCACACGCACGACGTACCCGACATCAGGCGTGCCGGCCCAGTTGAACACCGCGCCCTTCCAACTGGTGATGTAGAGATTGCCCATCGCATCGACGTCGGCATCACACGGCTTGGTGACCTTGACGATCTGCTTGGGTTTATCGACCTCTTCATACGAAGCACCGACGCGTTTGACGTTGTGCCGCGCGGTGGCGCCAGTGCCCCAGTCGACGGTGAACGGCGCGCCGCTCCATTCGCCGGCCCAGTCCTTGTACGCTGGTTCATCGATCCACACCGCGCCGCAACCCGAGCCGCCGCCGTAGTCGCTCAGCGGTTTGATGTGCTCGTCGGCGAAGTTCTTGTACAGCCACGGATAGCCGTGGTTCTCCAGGCCGGTGAAGTAGTGGAAGCGCACATCCCACCCGCCGCCGTCGTTGGTGTTGTCGCGCGTGAAGTGATCGAGCAACGGGCTGGTGGCGACCTCCAGGATATTGCGCGTGCCGGTGGCGAATACCTCCAAGCCGGTGCCGTCAGTACGCACGCGGATGACGCCACCCGCACGGTGCTGGATGACCGTGCCGTCAGTGCCGGTCGCTTTCATGATGCCGAAGTCGCCGCCGGCGATGTAGAGGTAGCCGTCGACACCCAGCTCGACGCCGTTGGTGGCGTGGTCAGCGGCACGGCCCTTGAAGTCCCAACCGATGCCGTCCACCAGGACCTTCTGCTCGTCACTGACGCCGTCGCCATCCTTGTCGATGAAGACGCTCAGGTGCGGCGGATGCACGACGTAGAGGCGATCATGATCCCACACCACGCCACGCGGTGAATCGACGTTCTTGACGAACAACTTGGTCTCGTCGGCGCGGCCATCGCCGTCAGTGTCGCGCAGACGCACGATGCGCCCGCGGTTCGCCGCCTTGCCCTGCGCACCGTTGCCGTCGCTTCCGACAAACACCGTGCCGTCCGGCGCGGCGGCGATGAAGATCGGATAGTTGATCATCTGCGATGGCGCGAACAGCGTGGCCTCGAAACCGTCGGCGACGGTGACGTCCTTCAACTGCGCCGCTTCCTGCTCCGCAGTCAGCTTCACCGCCGACAGCGGATTGATGCCGGAGTCCTTATAGGGATCAGCTTCGCCAGCGAGGGCGACGGTCGCGAGACCAGCGATGAGGGCGAGGGAACGGACGAGGTGGTGCATGGGCATAGGCCAGAGGTACGGGGGGAGGCGCAATCGTGTTGTGTCCGAATCCGCCGCAAGCGCAGGTGCGGGATGATTGGCCCGAAGGCTCAGCGCGACAGCCAAGCTGAACCGACCGCCGGGAGCGGGGCCGCCCTGGGCCGCTTTCCTTATTCATCGCCTTCGCCGGTGTTGGTGTACCTTGTTGACGTTCATCGAGCCAAGGCTTGCGGCCGAGGGCGGCCGCG
>JANPLC010000366.1:0-4618 GCA_031426335.1 Planctomycetota bacterium | reverse complement strand
TGCAACTCGGCGATCCCAGGAAACGGCGCGGTCAGGTTTTGGCGCGGCGAGTGGTGCGCATGGGGCGTGTTTTGTCATCCGCATCAAGCGCCGCGCACACCGATTCCAACTGCTTGAGGAACTCCGCCTGCTTCGCCACCGGTACGGCGGCGAGCAGTTGTTCCTGCAGGCCACTCGCGAGCGGTTGGATCTTGGCGTGCAGCGCGCGGCCTTTGTCTTTCAGCATGATGAGATTGCAGCGTGCATCATCAGCGTGCGCGCGGCGTTCGAGCAAACCGGCCTTCTGCATGCGCGTCAGAATCGCGGTGATGGTGTTGGGATCACTCGCCATCAGGTCGGCTAGCACGCGCTGCGTCAGGCCTTCCGGATGTTCACCCAGCCACCGCAGAATAGTGAACTGGTCGGGCGTCACGCCGGCGCCAGCGATCCGCCGGCGGAAGGTCTGATTGAGCCCATACCACGCGCGGCGTAACAGCAGGGCCAACCGTGGACGGTCGGCAGCGGGAGGCGTAACGGGCGAGGTGGGGGTGGCGTTCATTGGTGGCTGACACCAGCGGATGGTGCCACGATAAATTAGTTGTAAACGAAATAGTACGTGTAGGTACTAATTCATCGAAACGCCTTCCGGCGTAGTCGGCTAATGCCCAGGAGTCGTCCCATGGCCTTCAGCTCGCTCTTCAGACTGCCGCTGCTCGCGTTGTGCGCGGGTTTGTTCTCCAGTGTGGTGCCACTCTCCGCCGCCGATTGGCTGGAATGGCGCGGGCCGAACCAGAACGGCGTGAGTGACGAGAAGGGCCTGCCGGATACCTGGGAGATCGGTGGGAAGAACCACCTGTGGTCGGTTGACCTCTCCGGACGCGGAACACCGGTGATTCGCGGTGAACGCGTCTACGCGTTCGGGTACCGTGGCGAAGGCGCGGGTCTGCAGGAAGTGCTGGCGTGTTTCGACGCCGCCACCGGCAAGACCATCTGGGAACACGCCTACAACGACTTCCTCAGCGACATCATCTATGACCGTTACGCGATTGCTTCGCCGTCGATCGATGGCGAGACCGGCAACGTCTACGTCACCACCTCGGCTGGCATCCTGGTCGCGTGCGACGCCGACGGGAAAAAATTGTGGAGCCACTCGCTGATGGAGGAAATTGGGCGAATGACCTTCCCCAACGGCCGCAACAGCGCGCCAGCCATTCATCGCAATTTGGTCATCATCCACTGCATGACCGCCAACTGGGGCGCGCACGGTCCGGCGCAGGATCGTTTTTACGCTTTCAACAAGAAGAGCGGCGCACTGGTGTGGATCAGTGCCCCTGGGGTGCGGCCGAAGGACAACTCGTTCTCGCGTCCGGTGTTCACCAAGCTCGGCGATCGCGAAGTGTTCTACTGCGGCACCGGCTGCGGCAACGTGGTGTGTGTCGATGCGAACACCGGCGAAGCGGTGTGGCGATTCCCCTTTTCGGTCGGCGGCGTGAACGCGTCGGTGTCGCTCTACGGCGGCGACAAACTCATCGCGATGCACGGCAAGGAGAATCTCGACAGCACCGACAGCGGTCGCCTGATCGCGCTCGGTCGCAGTCAGACGCCGGACCCGGCGGTGGATCCGGTGACAAAGGCGCCGCTCACGCCGATCCTCGGGAAATCCGCGGAGCTCTGGCGCAACAACGACGCGATCTGCTACACCAGTTCGCCCGTGCTGGTCGGCGATCGCATCTACCTGACCACCGAGACCGGTGAACTCGCGGCGGTTGACGCCACCAACGGCAAGACGTTGTGGAAAGAAAAACTCGGTATCGAACAATTGCACTCGTCGGCGGTCTACGCCGACGGCAAGCTCTACGTTCCGATCAAGGACCACACCTTCGCCATCGTGCGTCCGACCGACGCCAAGGCCGAGGTGCTGTGCAAAGTCGATGTCGGCGGTGAATGCAACGGTGCGCCCGCGGTGGCGAATGGCCGGGTCTACCTCTTCACCACCACCAAGTTGTTCTGCTTCGGCACGGTGAAACCCGGCACTCCCGATGCGTACGTCAAAGCTCCGCTCAGCACCGCGCCCGCGGCCAAACTGATGCCGGTGCCCGGTGAAGTGCTGCTTCGTCCGGGTGAGAAGGCTACCATCGGCCTGACTGCGCTCGATGCGCATGGGGTCCCGGTTGCTGGACTGCCCGAGGGCGTGCCGACCTGGGCGGCCTACATCCCGGCGACCGCCAAGGTGCGCGCGCTGCTCGGCGCAGCGTTCCCTGAGGTTGCGACCATCGCCGCCGCGCCAGAACCCAAACCGACCGCCGGCATGTTCGAAGTGACCATCGGCTCGACCAAAGGCTACCTGCGCGGTCGCGTGCTGCCGAACCTGCCAATCAAGGTCGACTTCGAAAACGTCGAGATCGCGGTCGACCACGAGTTGGAAACCGGCGTGAAGTTCGCGTATCCGCCGCTGCCGTGGATCGGTGCGCGTTTCAAATGGGAGGTGCGTGAAATCGACGGCGCCGACGGCACCAAGACCAAGGCGCTGACCAAGACCATCGACAACAAGCTGTTCCAGCGCGCGACGACCTTCATCGGCTCGCCCGACGCGAAGGACTACACCATTGAAGCCGACGTGATGAGCGACGGCAACAAGCGCAAGATGAGCGAAGTCGGCATCGTCAACCAGCGCTACGCGGTGTTGCTCAAGGGCAACTCGCAGGAGCTGGAGATCAACTCCAACCTCGAACGCATCCGCGTCGCCGTGCCGTTCCCGTGGAAGGCCAAGGAATGGTACCGCCTGAAAGCCCGCGTCGACGTCGCCCCAGACGGCAGCGGCTTTGTGCGCGCCAAGGCGTGGAAGAAGGGTGAGCCCGAACCAGAAAAATGGACCCTCGAATTTCACCACGCCAAGGCGCATGAAAACGGTGCGCCGGGCGTGTTCGGTTTCTCACCGACAGATATGCGCGTCTTTATCGACAACCTCAGCGTTACCCCGAACGTCAAGTGATCGCGGAGTTCCCCATGCGCTCAGCCCTTATCGCCACCGCCTTTGCCCTGTTGCCGCTCGCGGGTTTTTCCGCCGAGGGTGATTGGCCCCAATGGGGCGGCACCAACCAGCGCAACATGGCCAACCTCACGGCCAAGAATCTGCCGACGACGTTTGACCCGGGCAAATTCAAGGACGGCACGGAAGAGGTGGACATGGCCACCACCAAGAACGTCAAGTGGGTGGCCAAACTCGGTTCGCAGACCTACGGCAACCCGGTGATCGCCGGTGGGCGCGTGTACGTCGGCACCAACAACGAATCACCACGCGACAAGGCGCACGTCGGCGATCGTGGCAATCTCTACTGCTTCGACGAGGCGACCGGCAAGTTCCTCTGGCAACTCGTCGTGCCCAAACTCGACAGCGGCAAGGTCAACGACTGGGAATACCTCGGCATCACCGCGTCGCCGACCGTCGATGGCGACATCGTCTACATCGTCACCAATCGCTGCGAAGTCTTGGCGCTCGATGTTCACGGCATGGCCAACGGCAATCAGGGCTACCAGGACGAGGGCAAACACCTCGCCGGTTCCAACAAGCCGGCGTTGCCGGTCACGGCGATCGATGCCGACATCCTGTGGCGCTACGACATGATGGAGGAACTGGGCGTGTTCCCGCACAACGCGGCGAACTGCTCGGTGCTGATCCACGGTGATCTGGTCTACGTCGCCACCAGCAACGGTCAGGACTGGACCCACGTCAACATTCCCTCGCCCAACAGCCCGAGCCTGATCGCGCTCGACAAGAAGACCGGTGAGTTCAAAGGCGAAGACGACGCGGCCATCGGCCCCAAGATCTTCCACGGCGGCTGGTCGTCGCCCTCGCTCGATTCCGTGAACGGCAAACCGCTGCTGTTCTTCGGCGGCGCTGATGGCGTCTGTTATGCCTTCGATCCGGTGCCCAAGCCGGACGCGGACACCGCCTGGCTCAAGAAGGTCTGGTGGTACGACTGCAATCCCGAAGACCGCAAGGTGAAGGACGGCAAGAAGCTCAAATATCCGGCCGCTGATGCCTACAGCGAAATCATCGCGACGCCGGTGCTCTACAAGAACCGCGTCTACATCGCGGTCGGCCAGGATCCCGAGCACGGCGAAGGCGTCGGCATCCTGCACTGCATCGATGCGACCAAGACCGGCGACGTGACTAAGACCGCCAAACTTTGGTCGTACGACAAGATCGCGCGCAGCATCTCGACCGTCGCGATCTACGACGGCATCGTCTATGTCGGCGACTTCTCCGGCTTCTTCTTCGCGCTCGACGCGGAGACCGGCAAGGAACTGTGGACGCACGATTTCAAAGCACACATGTGGGGCTCGGCCTTCGCCGCGGATGGCAAGGTCTTCGTCGGCGATGAGAGCGGCACCTTCACCGTCTTCGAGGCCGGCAAGGAAAAGAAGATCATCAGCCAGGTGTCGCTCAGCTCGCCGATCTATGCCACGCCCGTTTACGCGAATGGCGTGCTCTACGTCGCGTGCCAGACGCATCTGTATGCGGTGCAGGTGAAACCATGAATTGCCACCGTCCGGAAGTCCGGACCAGGGGGCAATCGGAAGCGACTTCCGGACTCCCGGACTTCCGGACCAAGGGGCAATCCCAATGAAATGGTTG
>JANPLC010000365.1:0-4251 GCA_031426335.1 Planctomycetota bacterium | reverse complement strand
CTCCAGCTTCCGCAACGATTCCGAAGCCGAACGCACCATCGAAGGCGTCATCGCCGGCACACCGGCGTATATGTCACCGGAACAGGCGCGTGGCGAGGTCAGCGCGATCGACGCACGCAGCGACATCTACTCGCTCGGTGCGATCCTCTACGAGCTGCTGACGCTGCACCAGCCGGTGCGCGGCAAGGACGTCGAAGAGATACTAAAAAAAGTCCGTGCCGGTCAGATCAAGGATCCGCTCAGTTACGGCGGCAAACGCCAGGTACCGTCGGAACTCGCCGCCATCGCCATGAAAGCGTTGGCGACCAAGCCGAAACATCGTTACCAGACGGCCGAGGAACTCATCCGCGACATCGAGTTGTACCGCGAAGGACGCGCGGTCTCGGCCAAGGACGACTCGCCGTGGGAGATGGTGCTGAAGCTGGCCAAACGCAATCGCGCGGCCTCGTTCGTGCTCGCTGCCGCAGTGACGGCGATGATCGGCCTGATGATCGTCGGCTACTCGCTCAACCGTGCCGAACGCTTGCAGGCAGAAGCCAACCTCAAGGAGTTCAGCGACGAGCAGGAACGCCGGCGCGCCGATCAGAAACAATCGGCGCCAGCGTGGGTGGAAAAAGCCCTGCGCAGCATCGACCACCTGGATTTCCCCAGCGCCATGCTGGACGTCGATCAGGCGCTGGCCTTCGATCCGGACCTGATCACTGCCCGCCTGCTGCGCGGCAAACTCTACATCGTCGATCAGGAGTTCACCAAGGGCCTCGTCGATCTTGAGGCCTACCTCACGGTGCAACCCGATGACCGCAACATCATCGCGCTGCGCGACCTGTGCGCCAAGAAGGGCACCAACGAAATCAAACCGCAGCTGACCGACATTTTCATCCAGATGGGCGACACCGCCCTGGCGCGCCAGCTCGACGCTTCGTCCGACAGCCGGCTGCGGATCTACCGACAACGTCTGGAGCAGGCCTGGCCCGGCAGCGGCAGCGGCTTGACGCTGGAAAAGGACGGCTCACTCGCACTGGTCATCAACGGGCGCCAACTCGCTGACCTCACACCGTTGGCGGGCATGCCGATCAGCCGCATCGAACTTACTGGCTCAAAGGTCCTCGACATCAACGTGCTGGCAGCCATGCCGCTGGCAAAGGTCCTGCTGGTCGACACCCGCCTGCGGGGCGTCGCACCCCTCGCGGGCAAACCGATCACCCACCTGACGGTCTCGCGTTCGGACGTGGCCGATCTTTCACCGCTCAAGGGCATGCCGCTGATCCAGCTCGATGTGTCGGATTCGCCGGTGCAGGACCTTGGTCCGCTGAAAGGCATGCTGCTGAAGAGCCTCGATCTCTCTGGCAGCAAAGTCGAAAACTTCAGCGAGCTGAAAGCACTGCCGCTCACCAACCTAGCGCTCAATCGCCTGCCGCTCTCTGATCTGGCTGCGCTCAAAGGCATGAAACTCACCCGTCTGTCGCTGGCCAGCACCGGCGTTTCGGACCTCACGCCGCTCAAAGGTTTGCCGTTGGAATCGCTGGTGCTCAGTAATTCCAAGGTGTTCGACGCCAAACCGCTGCAAGGCCTGCCCCTGCGCGAACTGGCGATCGATTCGACCCCCATCGCCGACCTCACCGCGCTGCTTGGTATTCCCCTGACCACTCTCGACATCAGCAACACCAAGGTCACCCACCTCGCCGGCTTGGCCGGCATGCCGCTTGAACGCCTGTCGCTCAACCGCACCCAGGTGAAAGATATCTCGTCGCTCAAATCGATGCGCCTGACCATGCTGCAACTCGACCGCGTGCCGGTGTCCGACCTCAAGCCGATCCTGGGTATGCCGCTCACCTGGCTGGTGCTGTCGGGCAGCGAGGTGCGCGATGTCGCCGTGCTCAAGGACCTGCCGCTCGAACGCTTGGTACTGCCGAAACGCGGGGTGAAGGGTGTCGAAGCACTGAAAGACATGCGCTCGCTGCGCGAGATTGGCTACGAGGCCGATGCCCGTGGCCAAGCACCGGCAGCGTTCTGGAAATCATTCGAGGCCGGGAAGTGAACGCGGATCCGCTCAAGGATTTCGGCGGCTTCATCGGACCGGAAAACCTCCTGTCACTCGTACGCAACACCGCGCCGTACTGGTTTGGCGGTCACGGCCGCCGGCTGATCGCCGACGTACCGGCCCCGACGCGCCTCATCGACCTGGTCGACACGCCGTTCGGCTGGCTGCAAATCCTGCGCCATGGCCGACAGCTGGCGGATACCTCGCCGAAGACGCCGGAAGCCCACGTCGACTACTTTGCACTCTGTCTGGCCTGCCACATGGCAACCGTGGCGACCTTCGTGCCGACCGATGTCGACACCAAGATCCGTGATGCGTTGTGGCATCCCGACACTGATCGTGCGGCGCTGGAACGTATGGCGGATGCCGTGCTTGCCGTGCGTGGCTGGGATCAACGCAGTTACTCCACCCGGTGGATCGCTGCGCCTGGGCAGGAAACGGTTGGTGGCCACGACGGCGAATGGCTGGGCGTGACCGTCGGGGCACTCGGGTGTTTCCTGCGCCTTGGCGATGTCGCACGCAGCGAGCGCCTGTTCGCCACCATCGACGCGGAACTGACGCGCGAAGCCGTGGCGTTCACAGCACAGCGGCACGTGAAGGACGGCGAGATCGACCTGCTGCGGCTAGCAGCGATTCTGACGCACAACGTCGGCGACGTCGATCAGGGCCTGCGTTCCTGGCGCGAACAGGAACGTCATCCCTACGCCGAACGCCTGCGTCGCTTAGCACACGAGAACAGCACGCCCTACGGTGGCGTTTACCAGCTCGCCGCGCGGCTCTACAAGGAACTGCTCGCCGCCGAAGGTCATCGCCACTACCCCATGCGCGATGTGCGTGCGCTCCGCGCATCAGTAGATTTTCTGCTCCCGCTCGGCCCGTGTCTCGACGATTGGGGCCGCAAGCTCGGATCACATCCAGATTTCAGTCCGTCATCACGTGGAGAATTACTCGCCGCTCTGCTCGCTGGCTGCCGCAAGGTTCCTGGCCAAATCGGCTACTACCGTGCGATGGCAGGCTTGCAGGACGCGGTGGGCAACCTCGACGTGTTGGCCAAACATCTCCCCGGCGCGGCGCAGAAATTGCTCAAGGAAACCGAGCTGCGCAAACTGCTGGCGGTGAAACAGGTGTCGTTCGAGTCGACGCTGAAGAAACGGACGCAGGCGCTGCTCGGATAGACCACGAATGGCGAACGGCGAATAGTCACCCGACAGTCAGACAACATATTGTGGGCCAGTCCGCGATCTCAGGGACTTCGGGTTACGGAGGTAAGACCTCACGCACCGTCGCGCCGGCCTCGTCATGGCTGATGAACAACGCGATGCGTTTGGCCGCACCCACTGAACCGGTGCCGAGCGAGGCGTAATCGAAACGTCCACGCAAGTCTGTGTAGCCGTCTTTGTGGAAGACCACGCGACCGTCGGGGCGCTCGATGTAGACCTTGACGTAGGTCGCCGACAGCGGCTTGCCAGTTTTGGCGTGCAGTACCTGGAGCTGACCACTCCCAGGTGCCAAGCGCACATCGAGGGCATCGGCGAAGGTGGTCAGCACCTGCGATTGACCAGCAGCGGCAACTTCGATCGCCACCGCCTGATGCTGGAGCGTGGCCGGGATGACGACGCTGGCTTGGCCTTTCGCATCTATGGCAACCTCCTGTTCGAACGCCGCACGTACCCAGGTAGACCGCGCAGCCGACGCCGTAGCAAAAGGCGCCTGCGAGAACAGCGGCTCAAGATCCAAGCGGTGCATACGTACCGTGCAGCGCGTGAGGTTGCTGGCAGTGATCACCAGCGACGTCCCCTCGTTCAGCCGTGCTTGGAAAGTGGGCGTGTTCGCCGCCTGAGTATCCTGACGACGGGCATCGCCGAGCGCCGCCTCGCGCGTGGCCGGACGACCAGCGATCTCGTCGAGTTGCGCCAGCACCTCACCAAAACGCAGGCGCCAATGCGCCACCGGATGATCCTTGCCGAGCGCGGCAAAACGCGCCGCAGTAGCAAGATCACCACGCCCCAGGGCGAGGTAGGCACCCAGGTAATCGTACTGCAAGCGTGCGGCGATCGCCGCACGATCGATGCGGGCAAACTGTGCCGAAGCATCGGTCAGACGATCCTGCAACGTCAGCGTATAGGCCAGCTCCAGACGATCGCGCGGTTCCAGACGCGGGACCAGGCACAGGCGTTGTAGCAGCTCCTCCCTGCGAGCGATGACTTGGT
>JANPLC010000364.1:0-1929 GCA_031426335.1 Planctomycetota bacterium | reverse complement strand
GCCCGTCAGGGTCGCATGCACATCTTGGAAAAGATGAACACCGCGATCACCGCCGCGCGTCCGCAGCTCAGCCCCTACGCGCCGCAGATCGTTCAGGTGCAGATCGATCCGCTGCTCATCGGCAAGATCATCGGCAAGGGTGGCGAAACCATCCGCCGCATCCAGGAAGAGACCGGCGCCAAGATCAACGTCGACGACGATGGCATCATCACCATCGCCTCGCCCGACATGATCTCGATCGAAAAGGCCAAGGGCTGGATCAGCGACCTCACCGAAATGCCGGAAGTCGGCAAGATCTACTCAGGCGTGGTCAAGGCGATCAAGGACTTCGGCGCGTTCGTCGAGTTCATCCCAGGCACCGAAGGCCTGGTCCACATCAGCGAGTGGATGCATGGCCACGTCAACAACCTGAACGATGTCGCCAAAGAAGGCGAAAAGTGCCAGGTCAAGTTGATCGAAGTCGACGTCCGCACCGGCAAGTTCCGCCTCAGCCGCAAGGCGCTGCTGGAAGAATCGCCCGAGGACCAGGCGCGTCGCGCTGAGCGCGCTGCTCGTGGTCCGGAACAGGGCGGCGATGATCGCGGCCCGCGCCGCGACGATCGTGGTGGCGACCGCGGCCCGCGTCGCGATGACCGTGGCGGCGATCGCGGCCCACGCCGCGAAGGCCAGGGCGGCGGACGCTACTAACGTAGCTGATCTGCTCGGTTGATGACGGCCCTGGATGTCACTGACATCCAGGGCCGTGTTGTTTTCAGACGTGGCCATCCAGCAATCGGTGCTGTACGCAGACCTGCGAGAGAACCTGCCATGCCGCAAATTATCCTGCTCTGCCTGCTGATGATTGCCGCTTTGCCAGGGGCGGATCGCACGGGAGTGCTGCTCCTGAAGGAATCCGACACGTGGCTGAAAAGTCCCGAGGGCATCGCGCAACTCGCCAATCTCCTCAGCTACCAGACTTCTGTTGGCGGATGGTGCAAAGCCTACGACGCACGCACGCCACGTGACGTTTCCGCCGGAGCAAAAAGTTACGGCGGCTGGAACGGCACCCCGACGATCGATAACGGCGCGACCCACAGCGAGATCCGCGTGTTAGCGCGAGCGTTCGCGCTTAGCGGAACTGAATCGTACCAACAGGCGTGTTTGCGCGGGCTGACATTCCTGCTCGAACGACAGTACGACAACGGCGGCTGGCCGCAGCGATCACCGAAAGATCCCGGCGATCACGACTATGGCACGCACATCACCTTCAACGATAACGCGATGACCGAGGTGCTGGCGCTCATGCGTGAAGTCGCTGAGGCACGGGCGCCATTCACCTGGGTGACTGAAGCACAACGAAAGTCCGCCAGCAACGCGTTCGGCCGTGGCGTCGACTGCTTGCTGCGCAGCCAGATCACCGTCGCGGGAACCGTGTCCGCGTGGTGCCAGCAACACGACGCCATGACCTTGGCTCCAGTAGCCGCACGCGCGTATGAGCTCCCCTGCGTGGCGAGCAGCGAAAGTGCGCGGATCGTCCTGCTGCTGATGCAGATCGAAAAGCCGGACGAACGCGTCCGGCACGCGGTGGACGCAGCTCATGCGTGGTTTGTGCGCTCCCGCATCGACGGCAAGAAAATCGTCGAACAGGACAACGACCGCGTGCTGATCGACGCGACCGATGCGCCACCCCTGTGGGCACGTTGCTACGACCTCGACACCAATCAGCCTTTTTTCTGCGATCGCGATGGCGTCAAACGTGCGGCGCTCAGTGAAATCTCACGCGAACGGCGAACGGGGTATGCGTGGTATGGCACGTGGGGCGAGAAGGTGCTCAAGGACTATGAACGCTGGCAACACCGAGTCGGCACGCCGTAGCACTTGGCACCCCCTGGGAGAGGCGAGCCCCAGCTCGCCTTGCCTTTTCTGCGGGTTTCAAGTTCGACATCACCG
>JANPLC010000363.1:0-30456 GCA_031426335.1 Planctomycetota bacterium | reverse complement strand
CAGGGCCAGGCACGCGCTCAGACCCTCCGGCGGCAGGCGCAGGTCGCGGTCGAGGTCGGCCCACAGTTTCTGGAATTCGCCCAGGCGCCCCATCCACCCTTGGGTCGAACCACCAGAACGTGCCTGCGCCACCGTCGCGTGTTCCACCACCAAGCCGAAGGTGTGGCGCAGCCCGACGAACAAACTGGTGCGCAGCACCGGACCTTCGAGTGGTTCGAGCAGACCCTGACGCAACACCAGCAGGTGTCCGGCGAGATTGCCGCTGTCGACCATTGAGACATAAAACGGCGCGATCGGTTTGGCCGTGCGGGTGTCGTACCAGTTGAAGAAATGTCCGCGGTGGCGCTCGAGTTTGTTCATGCTCCCGAGCGACTGTTCGACGCGGTCCATCACCCGCGGCAGCGGCGCATACCCCAGATCATACGCGGCGAGATTGGCCAATAGACCGAGCCCCAGATTGGTCGGCGAGGTGCGGTGCGCGACCGCGCCCAACGGATGCTCCTGGAAATTGTCCGGTGGCAGCCAGTGCTCGTCGGCATTGACGAAGGTCTCGTAGTAACGCCAGGTTTTGCGCGCGATGCGCCCCAGGAACTGCCGGCGTCGGGCGTCCAGTTCATCACGCCGCTGCGACAACGGACGGCTGATGAACCACGTCACCGTGGGCGACAACAGCCACACCACCAGCAGCGGCAAGGCGTCGACCAGCAGTTCGGCCTCAGCGACGGTGACGCAGGCCCAGGCCACCAGCGCCAGCACCGGCGCGCTCCACATCGCCAGATGCACGCCGACGAAACCGCTGGCGGTGTTGCGTTCAGCGTCGCTGGCGGTGGTCCATTCCAGCAAGCGTTTGCGGCTGACCAGCATGCGCCACAACGTGCGCAGGATGGCTTCGAGCGTCACCACGGTCTCGTAGGGCAGGAAGACCAGCCCCAGCAGCACCTGCACCAGCTGGCCGGCGAGCGCATCGCGTTGCAGGCGCAAGTGCATCAGCAGCGGGATGTCGACCGGCTTGAGCAGGACGCCGGTGAGCGCCCCGAGCGCCACCGGCTCGATCACCAGCTCCAGCACCAACGGCACCAGGATGCCATTGTCCGGCAGTGCCAACCACGACGTCAGCAACAGGCCGAGCAGCGCCGGTGCGACCAGGCCACGGCGCAGGTTGTCGAACAGCTTCCAGCGCGCGAGGGGACTGAGGGGATTGCGGATCTTCCGGCCGCTGGCGGTCGGCACCTGCGCCATCAGCCACGGCAGCAGCTGCCAGTCGCCGCGCGTCCAGCGCTGCCGTCGGCTGACATCAGCGCCATAACGTGACGGATGGTCTTCGAACACCAGCACGTCGCTGACCAGGCCGGAACGTGAGATGCTGCCTTCGATCAGATCATGCGAGAGGATGTGGTTGTCCGGAAAGCGGCCACTCAACGCGCGGTGGAATGCCACCGGATCGTAGATGCCCTTGCCGACGAACGAGCCTTCGCCGAAGAGGTCCTGATAAACGTCGGACACCGCCCGGCTGTAGGGATCGATGCCAGGCTCGCCGGAGAACAGCCGGGCAAACCACGACTTCCCCGCACTCGGCAGGTTGATCGCCGCCCGTGGCTGCAGGATGGCGTAGCCGTCGGTGATGCGGCCGTCATCGGGCGAGAAACACGCGCGGTTGAGCGGATGCGCCAGCGTGCCGACCAGTTCGCGCGCCGCATCACGGGGCAGTTGGGTATCGGTGTCGAGGGTGATGACGTAGCGGTACTGCGTCAGGCGCGAGGGTTCCGTGGTGATGACGCTGAAGCGCGCACGATCGCCATGCAGCAGGAGCTCGCCGAGGTCCTCCAGCTTGCCGCGTTTGCGCTCCCACCCCATCCACGCGCCTTCGCCCGGATTCCAACGCCGTGGACGATGCAGTAGGTGGAAGATCTGCGGACGCAGGTGGGCGTATTTGTCGTTCAACTCAGCGATGCCACGCACCGCCTGATCGGTCAGCGCCTGGTCACTGGGCAGGTGTTCACTTTTGGCATCGCCGAAGTCGGTCAGCAGGGCGAAATCGAGGTGGGGATCGGGATTGGCCAGGAAGCGCACTTCCAGCCCGTCGAGCAGGGCTTCGACATCGCTGGGTTTGCGTATCAGCGTCGGGATCACCACCAGCGTGCGGTATTCCTCGGGAATGCCGTGATCGAAGTCGAGCCGCGCCAACGACCGCGGTTTGACCACCATGGTCACCAGCCAATTGACGATGGTCACCGCACATTGGCTGGCGGTGATCGCCACCAGTGCCAGCAGCACGACGAAGGCCCACACCGGGATGTCGCTCAGCCACAACCACCAGGCGGCCAGGGCGGTGGTCGCACCGATCAGCAGGGCGATGCCGCCCAGGTAGGTGGTGAGCGGCCACCGTCGCAACCACGCGGCGCTGGCGCTCAGCGGTCCGCGGCGCATCAGCACCGCGCGTTCAAGTTCCGGCAGGCCACGGTCGATAAGAAAGAAACCGATGTGCGATTCGCGATGCGCCGATCCGAGTCGCTCGGCGCGTGCACGCGCCAGGAACAGGGCGCGTTCGGCGACGGCACTTTCGCTCAGGCGGCACTGCTTGGCCACCTCTTCGACCACGTGGCGATACTGGTCGCGGGTGGCGAAATCCATGTGCACGTGGATGGCCGCAGGATCTTCGCGCAGGGTGCGTTCGACGCGGCTGGTGCCCTCAACGAAGCCGCGCCAATTGATCGCCGACAAGGAACGCAGGCTGGTGATGCCGTTGCCCATCGACAGCTGATCGATGGCCTGCGCCTGATTTTCGGCACGTACCACCTGCTCGACGGTGGTGCCGACTTCCCCCAGGCGCTGTTCCAGCCAGGTGAGCGCCACCGCTAGCACCGGGTTCAGACCCTGCAGCCGGCGCGTCAGTTCGGCGATGAAGGGTGGCGACAAGGGCGTGGCCCCGCGCGTGGCGGCGGACAGCTCCGCCAGTACCAGCACCAAGTCGCTTGGATGTTTGTCCGCCACGTCGATCAGGCGATCGGCCCAGCGGCTGGCATCTTCGCGTTCGGCCAGCACCTGGGCCAGGCGTTCGGCAACCTGGCGCAGGTCTTCGATCAGCGCCAAACGCAGCATGATCGGGATGGCCCACAATTCGCCGAGGGTCAACTCGGCGACTTCCTGCCAGGCGCCAACGAAAGTGGTCACGCTTTCGGAGTCGACTCGCGCGTCGATGTGTGCGATCAGTTCCGCAGCGATGAGGTAGACGCGCGGATGATCGCGATGAACCCCGTCGACCAAGCGTGGCAGTTCGCGGCTATAGCCACGTGGCAGATGCCGGCGCGCGGTTCGGATCTGCTCTTCGATCAGGTAGTGATTGTCGAGCAGCCAATCCGCCGCTGGTGGCAGGCGGCGGCCGGCTTTGGCCGCCGCGACCACCACGGTGTAGGCCGAAGTCAGCCGCTGTTCGTTGGTCTGCACACGTTTGAGCAGCGGATCGCCGCTCGCCCGCAGGTGGACATGATGACGGGCCGCGAGCGAACGCGCGTGCGCCGCCAACTCGTCGAGGCTGAACACCTCACCCCGGCTGGGGTTCTGGTCCTGGGCTTCGTCGCGTCGGGGCAATCCACCCAGCAGGCGGCGGAACACGGTCGTAGGGGGTGTGGGCAATCAGCAGTTCCGCGGAAGCGCGGCAGGATGCCGGCCAACCGTGCCTGGGAAAGAGGGGGGAACGGCGTGCGGCGTGCGGCGATTGAACGGCGACCGCCTCACGTCTCAGGCCTTGCTTTCCTGTGTCAGCCGCTCGGCGATGGCTAGGAATAAGTGGCGGTAGACCACGCCGGTCGCCGCTTCCATCGCCAGTCCGCAGGTGGTGCTGGTGCAGATGCCATTCGTTGCACCGGCCACCTGCCTGGCCTCCCGCTGAGTTGCGCCGGCAGTCAGCTCCGGCGTGCTCCAGCCCTTGTCGCCCGCCATGCCGCAGCACCCCGCTGCGCTTGGTACGGTCGTCGGCCCCAGCTGTCCGCTGGCACTTGCGAGATCCGAGGTCCAGCCGTGGCGGTGTTCGCTGCATGTCGGATGCAGGACCAGCGGCGCCCCAGGGGCGGCCAGTCGTCCACGCGCCTGCAGCCTGGACAGGATGATCTCCTGCATGACGGCAGCCGGTGGCAGACGACGCAGTGCCAGCCAGCGTTCGCGTTCGACTCCGCTCAACAAACTTGCTGCATGATCGAGTTGGCCCGCGCAGGTACTGGTATCGCTGACCAGAATCGCCTGTGGTCCGGCAGCCAGCAGTGCCTGAGCGGTGCGCGTCAGAATCGCCGCCGCCGCTTCGGGGAAACCCTTGGACGCAAATGGCTGGCCGCAGCACAGGCCGCCAACATCCGCTGGCACCACCAGTCCGACGCCGGCGGCGCGGCAGCTATCGGCCAACGCCTGCGCGAGTGAGCCGGGCCCCATCATCCGTCCAAGACACGTCGGAAAATAGATCAGCGTCGGCGCATCCGCGTCGGCCGTTGGCCAACTGGTTGGCATGGCGGCGGCGGCTGGTGGCAGCGGTACCGGTGAACCGGGCATATGGCGAATGTGGGCGAAGGCGGCCAAGCGTAATCCCAGGCGCGTCGCGCCAGCGATCACGTCAAAAAATCCAGCGGCGTGCACGGCGATGCTGCGCGTCCAACTACTGCGGCCGGCACTACGTTGTGCTCGCACCAGAGCGCCGGTGTCGATGTGCACCGGACAAGCGGTTTCGCACATGCCGTCACCAGCACAGGTGTCGAGGCCGCGGTGCTGCCACTCGTTTTTGACCGCAGCGGCATCAAGTCCACCACGCGCCACGGCGCGCAACGCGGCGATGCGCTGGCGTGGGCTGTAAGTGACATCGCGACTCGGGCACACCGGTTCGCAGAAACCGCATTCGATGCAGCGATCGACCTCCGGATCGACGGCGGGCAAGGTCTTCAGATTTTTGAGGTGCGCCTGCGGATCGTCGCTCAGCAACACGCCGGGATTGAGGATGCCCAGCGGATCGAGCAGCGCCTTGATCCGGCGCATAATCGCCACCGCATCGGCGCCCCACTGTTTGACCACGAACGGCGCGATATTGCGGCCGGTGCCGTGTTCGGCCTTCAGGTGGCCGCCTTCACCCAGCACGACGTCGACCATCGCCTGCATGAAGCGATCGTAGCGCGCGACCTCGTCGGCCCGCGACAGATCCGGCGTCAACGTGAAGTGCAAATTGCCGTCCTTCGCATGACCAAAGATCACCGCGTCGCCGTAACCATGGGTATCGAAACAGGCGCGCAGTTTGCGCACGCCCAGTGCCAGCCGTTCGACCGGGAAGGTGACGTCTTCGATCACCACCGCTGTGCCGGCAGCACGCACGGCGCCGACCGACGGGAACAGGCCTTTGCGGATCTTCCAATACGTCGCCTGAAGCTTGGCGTCTTGCGTGAACGCCGCCGGGGCGGCGAGATCGAAGGCGAGCAGCACGGGCGCCGCCGCCGCGACCCGACTGGTGAGCACGGCCTCGTCGGCTTCCTGGAACTCCACCAGCAAGGCGACGGGGTCGCCGCTCGGTAGTGCATGCGGCAGTTCGCGCTCCACACGTCTCAGCGCTACCGCATCGAGCAGTTCGATCGCCCGTGCCTGCAATGCCGCGAGGGGCGCCACCGCGCGGCAGGCGTCTTCAACATCGCGGAACAGCAGCCAAGCCGTCGCGCGGTGCTTCGGTAACGGCAAGGTGCGGAAGGTGGCCTCGGCAATGAACGCCAAGGTGCCTTCGCTGCCGACAATCAATCGCTGGAGCATCGCCGCCGGCGAGTCGACATCGATCAGCGCATTTAGGCTGTAGCCGACGGTGTTCTTGGTGGCGAAGGCCTTACGGATGCGCTCCGGCAACGACGGATGCGCGCGGACCTCTGCCGAGAGTTCACGCAGCGAGCGCGCCAACTCCGGACGCTCCTGTTCCATCCGTGCATCGGCATCGGCGGCGCCGGTGTCGAAACGCCAACCATCTGCCAACACCAGGTCGAGTCCGGTGACGGTGTGGTAGCTGTTCTCGGCCACGCCGCAGCACATGCCGGAAGCATTGTTGGCGACGATGCCGCCGATCTCCGCCGCCTGGATGCTGGCTGGATCCGGGCCGATACGCCGACCATGCGGCGCCAGTGCGGCGTTCACCCAGGCGCCAACCGCCCCAGGCGCACACGACACCTGGCTCGCGTCTTTGTTCACCTGAATGCCACGCAGGTGCCGGCTGATGACGATAAGAATCCCGTCCGTCACCGCCTGGCCCGACAGACTGGTGCCACCAGCACGGAAACACACCGGCACGCGCTCTTGCGCCGCGATGCGCAGCGTCCGCTGCACTGCACCGACATCGCGCGGGATCACTACGACGCGTGGCACCAAGTGATAGATGCTCGCATCCGCTGCCCACTGCGAACGGTCAACCAGATCAGCGAACACCTGATCCGGTCCACACGAAGTCGCCAGTCGAGTCGCCAGGGCGTCATTCATCGCCGGCACGTTGTCTACGTCACCGTTTGACGCTAGTGGGGAGCCCGCGCTGAGCATCGCGTCGTTCTAGCGTCGCTTCGCTAGAGCGTCGCCGCCAGGAATTCGATTCCGGCGATGAAGTCGTCACCCTGACTGCTTGCACCGACGCTGCGGCCGACCTCGACATAAGCGAACACGCGGATTTTGGGATGGAGCAACAGGATGGGAACGTGCAGCGCCCCGGCCGCGCGTAATCCCTCATAGTCCTCTTGGCGACCGATGGTCAGGTCGGCATAGGTGAGCGGACCCGTGGCCGTGCGCAGTCCGGTCTGGGCCGACCAGTGAGAGTTCGCGTCGCCCGCATCCCGGTCGTCTAGGCGAACGTCGTACGCGCCAATCACGACCGCGCCGACGCGGAATATCATGAGGTCATCGCGTGGGGCGCCCGCGGTCCAGGTCGGACCTTCAAAGAACGGCTTAAAGAAAGTCGTGGTGAACCGGGCCGTGGTGGAGGAACTGCCATCCAGCCAGGGCCGTTTTGCCACATCGGCACGCACCGCGATGTCGCCGATGCCGAAACCGCCTTCGTTGTAGAATTGCAGCCCCGCCGTCGGACTAGAAACGCTGTGTTCGTCGAGCGCCTGGAATTCACCGCCGGCCAGACACCAGATATGAATAACATTGTCAGGCAGCAGTCGAGCCTTGGCCTCAGGGGACAAGATGCTCGACGTCATTGGCGTGCGGTAGGTAAAGGTCTCAAGCAACACCGGTGACGGCGTCGGCGGCGCAGTCTCTGCCGCAGCAGCCAGGAGCGTAGTCGAGACGGCGAACGCAGCGAAAAGCGGAAGTGGGGACATGAGGGCCCACTCCTAGCGTGCCGTCGACTCACTAGCAATAAACCAATCTATTCATCAGCCAGGCCAGTCGCCTGTCACCAGAAGGTCGGTTCCATCACCAAGCGTTGGATCCAGCGGATGGTGCCGACGGGATTCTTCATCCAGGTCTGGGTGCGGCGCGAGGAGCTCCAAGCGTGACTGGCGTTGGGCGGCCAGGATTCGTAGTGCTCGGTCGCGCGTCCGATTTCATGTTGCAGATTGTGGTAGCTCACCTCGGTCACCGCGGCCGTCCATTCAATGCGATAGTGCAGGCGCACTTCGGAATTGCGCAGACTTTCGAAATACGGGCGATCATTGTTGAACACCAGTTTCTCGTCCACGTTCATTTCGTCCCAGTGCTTAAATCCATCACTGCCGCCTGAGCCACAGGTAACGATGAACGTTCCAGGCCCATCGCGAAAGACTCGAAACCAAGCCTTGCCCGTGGTTTCAACCACGGGACGCTTGTCGCCGGCGGCAAATTCGGCATAGGTGGAGACATTCTGGGCTGGTCGTGGATCCTGGTTTCGCAACAGCGGGTAACAGTAATCGGCTGAGGCAGGATTGTCGGTCGCCATGTAATTGTGGCCAGCGTCTAATGAAATCGCATACGGTGGGCGCTTCATGCGGTACATGGGGCAACGAACGAAAGAGCCGATGGATGGCCACTTCCCAGAGCTGAGACTGGCTAATGGAACAAGAGGAGAAAATCCAGGATCTGAAGCATCATTCTTTTTCCCTTTTGGTCCAATCGAGCCATCACGCACGTCGACCCAGCCGTAGGCTTCCTGAAAAATCATTTCGCCATCAACCGCTACGCGCCCGGCATCATTGGTGTGCCAGCCCAGGCGCGACGTTTCTTGGACATAATTACAGGCTGCCGCGAGCATGATCTTGGCTTGAGCATACCGGAGCAGGTGTTGTGACTCTTCTGTGTCACTGCGCATTCGAGCCAAGAACGCTAGCGCCAATGCAGCCAACAACGCGGACACACCCGCAACGATGATCAGGACGGTGCCACGACGAGAATGGTAGTAATTCATGTGGCTCATGGGGTGTCGAGAGTCGGATCAATGGTAGCGCCGGAAGAATTGTCCCACTGGGCCCAGCCAGTATTTTGATGGCGCTGTTGGCGCGCGCCACGGAGGGTGGAGCCGAGTCCAGTCCATGAGAGTTCGATGAGCTCACCCGTGATGGGAGAATAACGCCGCACTTTGGCAACCGCGACATGGTGGGCATTTTTGATCAGTCGACCGACGGAGACCTCAACCTGTGGCCACCCTTGCGGGCTCGAATCCAGCAGTTTTTCTGGAAAATTCACGTGGCTGAGCAGCCAACGCAAACGGGCGGCGCCGTCGTTCTCTGTTGCGCCGTAATCGCTTTCATACCCCTGGTAATACCGCTGCCGTAGGACGTTGCCCGTAAGTGGGGTGCCATTGAGTGGGGGGGCTGCGGTCAGTGCGTAGTCCCATGAACGCGGATTGATGAAGCCATACGAGGTTGAATAGGTATTGCGGTAGATGCCGCGGGAATTGCGCTGATCGCCATCACCGTTGGTCAAGCCATACCACGGCACGACCCCGAGCATGTCGATGCCGCCGGTGGTTCGATCGCCGACATCGGAATACCACGTGTAGATCGAATTCGCAGGAAGGTATTCACAGAACGCCGCATACCCCATGGCTCTAACCAGGCTACTGAGTTGATTGGAATACCACGAATGAATGCGCCCTGCGGGGTATCCGCTATAGGTGACTTCCTGAATGTTAGAGCGCTTAGCCGGATCGATGTCATTTCGATTAGGCTTGAGCGTGTACGTGGCCAAGGTTTGCGGACTGGGATTGGTATTGGCAAAAATCGCATACCGCCCATTGATCATCTTGGGCAGATTGTCCGCCCCGTCGTTCCCTCTGCCATCGTTGTCGCGATGTTTTTCTGCCATGTTGGCCCGGCACCAGGTACGCGGGTCATGTGGGGACCAGTAATAACTCGGGTCCCAGCCGCGGTCGTTTTCCCAGGCTGTATTGGAAATTTCGCTCAGCGGACGTGGCTTGATCTGATTTCCAATCGACC
The DNA here is from genome assembly GCA_031426335.1 of Planctomycetota bacterium. Lineage (GTDB taxonomy): Bacteria > Planctomycetota > UBA11346 > UBA11346 > UBA11346 > BOG-1363. The sequence goes on along the minus strand of JANPLC010000363.1, from coordinate 21,046 downwards.
CATCTGGAAGTGGGCTGCCTGCAGGGGGGAACCGGGGAATTCCAGCATTCGGCCAGATTCCAGCGTCTTTCAGCGTCTTCATCGGTGTGAACGGCAGACCTCGCGAGGAATTTTCATAGGGCCAATCGACTTTTCTTCCCACGGACGCATCGTTTTTAAGTGGGCGCTCAGCGTCGGGCCGTGTTGGATCATCCAGGTTGGTCCAGAAATCGAGTTGCACTTGCGCCTCGAAATAGCCGGAACGCAGCATGCTGTTTTCCAGCGACAGGCGATTGGCGACGGTGATAGTTTGCGAGGCGGTACGGAAACCAGACATGGCAACGAGAATCACCAGGCTTCCGAGTCCAACGGCAATCATCATTTCAATGAGTGTGAAGGCGGCGACGGAGGCGGGTACGCGGTTCATGTCAGGTCTCCGAGGGCTCAGCAAGTTCAGCGAAGAATGGCCTGAACGCGGGGATCATAGAAATTGAAGCGCGCCACTTCGACCGCGCGCAAACGTACGGATTTGGGCAGGGGGCCACGATCGAGCTTCTTGTTGAAGTTGCGATCAGCACCCAACAGCCCGTTGAATACTTTGCGTTGATTTACCCCCGAGCCTTTGTCCGGGTAATCAGTCCAGGGGCGATTGAGCACCATGTTGTTCTCCATATTCGTGCCCGTCGCCAAGGTCGTTGGATCGACGCCGAAGAACAACAGGGTTTTCTCAGCATTACGATACGACCACAGCTGTTCGTCGCGGAATTCCAGGTCACCCATACGTTGGTTAAAGCTGCGCGTGCGGTTGGTTGGAATGATGTGGCCGCTTTCGTGCCATTCGCTGCGCGGAGCACCAAGCGGATACTTGCTTGCGTCAACCGGCGCACTGCGGGCGGTCTCGAAGTCTTCATACGACTGCCAGTCGGCCACCCAGAAGATCAATTCCCGACAACGTTCCGCTGCATCGAACTTGGCGGTCAGGTTGAAATGATCAGCCCTGCCAAAATGGCCGGTGGGGGTTCCCGAGGACCCCGCCATCGTCGAATCGATCACATTGGTCGGGAAGGTCGCACTGACGCCAATGTTGCGAATCGGTTCAGAACTGACGACTCGCCATTGCTTGGGGTTGTCGGCTTGGGTACGTCCAAACAAGTTGGTGAAGCGGTTATTCGGTATGGTGGTGTACATGCCCCCGGGATTTCCGCCGGGCACCGTGGGGGGATTCTCCCTGGTCGAATTGTACAGGTCGTTGGGGAAAATAGCGGCATTCATGTCTTGCGGTAGAAAATTGGAAAACATATCGAATTGCAGCAGGGGAAAATCCATCGAAATCGCACGGTTGAGCGGGCGCGGGATCATCCAATCGTTAGGATAGCTGGCCGCATAGAGATTGATGAGGTGCAGCGACCGTTCGTGGTAGTACTTGATCAGATCGTGCGTGATCTTGACCATGCCGGGGCTGAGTTGGCCAGCCAATTTGACCTGCGGAATGGTTACACCAACGCTCAGGTTTTCCGTTTCCACGCCGCCAAATGAAAACCAAGCAGTCAAACAGGTGGTTGCATGGGCAAGGAAGCGGAAGGCCTGGACTTCCTTCCAGTGCTCGCTGCTAGAAGTCCCTGGCTTAAAGCCGGCATACGGATCGTTGACCGTGTTGATGGAGGGCCAATCAAAGCCCTTCTGTTTTGCGTACCAGAGGGTGGCGGCGACGTAACGAACGACACTTGGCCTCGATGGGTATTCGCCATAGACGGCCTTGCCGCTCAAGAGCGGTTCGGCGAGCACTCCATCCTTGGCAACGGTCGATTGACTGCGGGTGATCTGTACCAAGTGGGTGGCGGGAAAATCAGGACCGGGTACCTGGACCCAGAATCCGGGATTCGGCGGCGGCCCGTTACCCCCCGCTCCACCCTGGGCGAGGTGTGCAACGAGTGCGTTGTAATTGACGCCACCGACGGTGACCAGAGCCCCAATGCCATAGGGATGGCGAGTACCTGCAATCGCTGGTGGACCAGCACTTGGTGGGACATCCCATTCTTTCCACGGTGGATTGGTGCCGCCAGCTTCCCACAGCCTGCCGCAGGCATAGGGGAAATAACCTACATGAAGCGGCTGCTCTTGGGGATTGCTGCCCAACGGATAATTGGGGGCGACCATGTTCCTATCGCCGAGTGGATATTCTGGTGTTATTGGATTATCAGGGTCAACCGGCCAATCGTAGACCTTTTGGATGTCTGGATCACCGGGGAAAAGCGGGGGAATCGGCGGAGAGGTTTCCCAAGGAACACAATACGTTTCTGAGTTATTTCGAACGTTCATGCGACCCTGGAAGACTTGGTCTTCATTGTCCATCCACGGCCACGAATAGTATGAATAATATCTGCTTCGATAGTTGGTCGGACCGTCTTCAGGCTCGTTAACGGTCTTTGGCAGGAATTTGTCCGCCATGTGGTGCATCTGCAGTGGTGGGGAGGGGAACGGCGTGTGGTAAGGCCAGTTCTTCAGCGGGAAGGACGACAAGCAGTTTTGCTGGGCATAACCCTTGACCGCGATGATCATCTTCTGGGCTTCGTTCGGCGGCGCGACAGCGGCACCCTGCTCCTGAGTGCCAGTCGAAGCGAGCGGCTGCGAATAGTAGAGGTAGCCACCTTCATCAAGAATCTGCTGGATCTCATCGCCATCGGAATCGAGACGGCGGGCGAGGTCGAGGGGGAGCGGCATGATGCCGAAGCGGTGAGCCGACAGCCGGGATTCCAAATCCCACGACTGCGCTTTATAAGCGACGGGCACATCCCACATCGCCATGCCTTCAGTGTCGATTGCTGGGTTGCTGTGCTGGGTGCCGTTGAACTGCTCCAACATCTCCTCGGCCTTGGCGGCTGCGTAGATCTGGAAACGCGCCATCTGCTGGGCCTTGAGGCCAGCGGGGAACAACATCAGCACGCTGATGACCCCGAAGGTGACCAATACGAGCGATATGGAGACCTCAAACAGTGTGAACGCCGAACGATGAGGGGTCCGTCCGAAGTGCTGGAAGGGGGAGATCTGGGTTTTGGTCATGAGGCGGTTTCCGCTCTGCAAATTGGCGATCTGCACGGGTTTCTGACGTTCAAAAGAATTCACGACCGGACAGGTTACTCGGGAAAGCTTCGGCTTCGGTCTGGATTTCGCATCGCTTGCACCGACTTGCGCCTGGTATTGGAACCGGATGAGGGAATGCCATCTGGGTAGCATACCCTACGATTGGCGTGCCTTCGACCGGACAGTGGGAATCGCTTCTTCAGCGAGGAATTGGTCCGCCTTCAACGAGCCACCTGGACCGGTGGCAACGAGTCACTACTGCATTTGGTATCATGACCATGTCCGTTGAGCCTGACGACGCTGCCTGCGATCCGACCACCCCACGCCGCCGGGCCATCGCTTTGATCCGCGAGTGGATCCGCTCCGGGCGTATCGCCAGCGGCCAGGCGTTGCCGGCCGAGCGCGAACTCGCCAAGTCGATGAGCGTCGCCCGCGTGACGGTGCGTTCAGCCTTGGCGGAACTGGTGCGCGAGGGTTTGTTGGAGGCCTCATTCCGCCGGCAACACCGGGTTGCCGGTCTCGCGTCGGGTGGATTGATGGCGCGCACCGTGGCGGTGCTGAGCAAACATCATCAGAAGGACCAGGCGCGCCGCGGCTACGATCTGGCGATTCAGCTCGACACCAGCCGTCTGCTGGAGCAGGCCGGCCTGCACGTGCTCAACCTCAATCCTCAGACCCTGCTCGATGGTGGCTTGGCGCACTTGTTGGCGCAGCGTCCACGTGCAGTGCTGGTGACCTATGACGTCAGTGAATCGGCGGTCGGGCCCGAGCTCATCGCGGCCTGTGCCGAGGCGCGCATCCCGGTCACGGCGTACGGATATTCGCCAGCGCTGCGGCGCTGCGATGTCGTGACCTGCGATCAGGAGGCGGGTTCACATGCGCTCACCCGTTGGCTGCTGCAACGTGGTCGCCGGCGGATCCTGCGCGTTTGGCGGGTGCGCGGCGACAGTCACTGGCTGCGTCAGCGTGACGCCGGGCACGAACGCGCACTGCGTGACGCCGGCATTGAGCCGATGCCGGCAGTGGTCATCACCGGGCTGTCCGACGTCATCCCGAATCTTGCGGCGTGGAACGCCACGGTGCGCACCATCGCCGGATATTTGCCGGAACATCTCTGCGGCGCGGCGCCGATTGATGCGATCATGGTGGCGACCGATCCACATGCCAACCAGGTGGCGGCGGCGCTGCGCTTGTTCGGCAGGATCCCGAACGAGGACATCGACATCGTCGGCTACGACCACACCTGGGCAGATGAACCGAGCCGCATCTGGGAATCCGCCGGGCCTCTGGCGACGGTCGACAAACGCTGCGACCGCATCTGTCAGGAATTAGCGGCGTTGGTGCTCGATCGCATCGATGGGCGTCTGCCGGAAATGCCGCAGCGCCGTGTGGTCGAAGGCGAATTCATCGACCTAACGGACCATCACCCCCAGCGCGCCACCGGTTGACGCTCGGCCTGGCGCAACGCCAGGTGCCGGTCCAGCCAGTCGTCACCGAAGCGCCGCCAGCCCCACGCCAACAAAGTGCCCGCGAGCACGGGCGTCAGCTGGTCGTTGCCGCGAAGGGCCGACTCGATGGCGCTGGCTTCATCGGCGATCAGCCAACAGCCGGTGTGTTCATGCAGGTCGAGGCGTTGATTGAGGGCCGCGGCGGTCAGGTGGGTCTGCGCCGCATAGATGAGTTCCGGCTGACGCAGGTGACGGTCCTCAAGCACGGCGATGGCGCGCAGATCGCTGAGATCATCGGCGGCAATGCCGATTTCTTCCTGCATTTCACGGCGCATTTCGGCGAGCGGGTCGAGTGCGGAACCCGTTGTTGGTGGTTCCATGGTCCCACCGAAAGAATGGGCCGCCCCTGGGTACAACGCCACTCGCTGCGAGCGCCGGCCAAAAACCAGCATCCCGTCGCTGCTGCGCAGGGCGACGCTGGTGCCCAGGGCGTCAGCCATCACCAGGCGTCCGTGTTCGTCCGCCCAGTGCGGATGGTGGCCATTGGTACCGATGAACACCTGGTAGCTGGTGGGGCTCAGGTGCAGGTGCAGTCCGTGTGTATCGACCGCCAGCTGTTCCAGGCGGCACAACGGTCCGTCGAACAGGTCGACTCCAGGTCGGGTCTGGCTCGCGCTCCACACCCGTGTGATTGCGGCGTGCAGCTCTGGCGTGAGCGCCAGGCGGCTGGGGACCATCGTCGTGTGCAAGCGTGCCGCTGGCCAGTCGCCTAGTGCAATGATGGAGAGGAGCACGGCAGGCACCTCACAACGGTGGACAATTCGCCGGATCTGGCAAGCGGGTGCTGCATGGACGCAGGCGTAGTCAGCGCACGATGTGGCCATGAATCTCACCGAGTGGTACCTCCAGATCCAGGCTGCTGCCGCGCGCATCCGCGGCGCGATTTACCGCAGTCCCTGTCCGTATTCGTTGTCGCTCAGTCGCCTGTGCGGTGCGCAGATTTTCTGCAAATTCGAACACCTGCAGATGACCGGCAGCTTCAAGGAGCGCGGCGCGCGCAACCGTCTGGAATTATTGACGGCGGAAGAGCGTCAGCGTGGCGTGATCGCCGCCTCGGCCGGCAATCACGCGCTTGGCTTGGCCTATCATGGCCAGGCGATGGGCATTCCGGTGACGGTGGTGATGCCCACCGGCGCACCGTTGGTGAAGATTACCAACTGCCGTGGCTTCGGCGCCGAGACCATCCTGTTTGGCGATAGCCTCGATCAGGCGCGGGTGCGCGCGCGTGAACTCTCGGCCGAACGCGGATCGCTCTACGTCCATGGCTTCGACGATCCCGCCATCATCGCCGGTCAGGGCACCGTCGGACTGGAGATCCTGGAAGACGTGCCGGATGTCGATGCGGTGATCGTGCCGGTCGGCGGCGGCGGCCTGATCGCCGGCATCGGCGCGGCGATCAAGGCGGTGAAACCCAGCGTGCGCATCATCGGGGTGGAATCCGAACGCGCACCGACGCTGCGTGAGAGCCTCAAGCGCCAGACGGTGACCAACGTCCCGTCGCGACCGACGCTGGCGGATGGCTTGGCGGTGTCACAAGTCGGCGAAGCCTGTTTCGCCTTGGCGCGTGAGGTGGTCGATGACGTGGTGCTGGTCGGCGAGAACGAGATCGCCTTGGCCGTGCTGCATCTGTTGGAGCTAGAGAAGACCGTGGTCGAAGGATCTGCCGCGGTGACGCTGGCCGCGCTCACCAGCCGCCGGGTCGACCTCGCTGGCAAACGCGTGGTGCTGGTGCTCTCCGGTGGCAACATCGACGTCACGGTGTTGGCGCGCATCATCGAACGCGGCCTCGCCCGTGACGGACGCTTGTGCCGGGTGGTGGCCGAGATCAGTGATCGTCCGGGATCGCTCGCGCAGCTGCTGACGCTGATCGCCGCCACCGGCGCGAGCATCAAGGACGTCACCCACGACCGCAGCTTTGGCCCCGACGACGTGGCCATGACCGGCGTCGTGGTGGTGGTCGAAACCCGCAACCGTGCGCATATCGACGAGGTGCAGCGCGCGATCGGCGCCGGCGGCATTACCTGCCGCATCGAAACGCCAACGGAGTAGGCCCTGGGACCGCAGGCTTCAGCCTGCATCGGAGCATCGGAGGCATCAGATGCAGGCTGAAACCTGCGGTCCCAGGAAACAGCGAACCCCACCGGAATGCCGGTGGGGTCGGTCAGCGTCGTCGCATCCGGACTCGCTCAGCCCTCGGCGGGCTTTTCTTCGCTGGTCTCGCTGGTCGCCGCTGCGGCGTCCTCGGCGGGTGCAGCCACGGCCTTCTTGGCGAAGCGCGGCGGGGGGTTGCCCTTGAGGGTGAACGGCTCGCCTGCCGGCAAGACCACGGCGTTCTTCTGCGCGGCCTTGATCACCACTTCGATCTCTTCCAGCGTGAAGCCGGTGCTGAGCTTGAACGACACCCCGATCTTCCCTTCGCCGGTGAGTTCCTGGTACTTGGCCCAGACGATGTGACCGCTCTGGGTCAGCTCGAAGGGGGTGGTGACCCACACGTTGAACTTGTGTTCGGCGTTCGCGGCGCTGGAGGCGCAGACGAAGTCGCGATGGGTTTCGTGCGTCGGCGTCAAGCCCATCGCCTTAGCTATGTGGTTCAGCGCCGTGCGGGCGGCGTCGGCAGTATTCTTGCCGCGCTCCTGCTGGGTGAACGACATCTCGTAGGTGCCGATGCTGAGACGGCTGAGGGTCTTGGTGGAGGCGGCGTTGATGTTCGGTCCGATGACCACTTTCAATTCGCGCTCGGGGAAATTGGCGTACTTCACTTTGGTTTCAGGCATGGGCGGGGGTTATAGGACGCGACCCAAGTGGAACAACCCCCGGAAGTTGATGGCTGGCAGGCGGTGCTGTTGAATGACCTGCGCACGAGGGAAAATCGGCGAATGACCGGCGTTCATCGCGGTTTAACCGCACCCTGCTGGTGGCGGGTGAGGGTCACCACGGTGACATGGCTGAGACGTGCGCTGTCCCAGCGTAGGCCGCGTGCGGCAGCCATGGCGGGAAGCTCGTTCTCCAACGTGATACGTGGATCGGACAACAGCGCACAGCCGTCGCTGGCCAGAGACGCAGCAATGGTGTCGAGCAAGGCCGGGAAACACTCCGGACGATAGAGGATGTCGCCACCAAGGATCACCTCCCACGGTCCGCCCGGCAACGCCTCGCCCCAGGTGTGGCGCACGGCCTGCGCCCGTTCATCGAGTTGGTTCACCCGCAGGGTGCGCGTCAAAAAATCGATCGCCACCGCGCTCGCATCGGCGAACAACACGCGCGTCGCAGCGTAGGCACAAGCGCTCAGACCTAGGGTTCCGCGACCACAGCCAAGATCCGCGACGCTGCGTCCGGCACAGCGCTCAGACATCCCAGGCATGGTCGCCAAGAAGGCACCGGCCTTCCATTGGTACAGGCAGGTGACGTCTTCAGTGTCGGTGGCGAGTTCACGCTGAGGACCGTCCTCCGGCGCGATCACCCACGCCAGATGTTCTGGCCAGGGATGTGCCGGCAGCTGGCGACTCATGGTCGGACTCAGGTGCTGGCGGTCAGCGCCTGGGCTACCATCGGATCTTTTTCCAGCTCGCTGGCCGGGAGTTTCACCAGACCGATCACGCGGTCGACGATGGTGTCAGCCGACAGGCCCTGGGCCTCGGCTTCGTAGCTCGGGTGCAGACGATGGCGCAGAACCGGCTTGGCCACCGCGCGGATGTCATCAAGGGTGACGAAGGCGCGGCCATGCAGCGTCGCACGGGCCTTGGCGCCCAGCACCAGCGATTGGCCGGCACGCGGACCAGCACCCCACTGCAGCAGCGGCGAGATCTCGGGATGGCCGCCTTCCTTCACGGGACGGGTGGCACGCACCAGGGCCAACGCGTAACGCGCGATGCCGTCGGCGACCGGGGTTTCACGCACCAGCGCCTGCAGCGCGAGCAGCGTCTCGGCTTCGAGCACCGGCTGGACCTTGGCAGCGGCGGCGCCGGTGGTGCGCTTGATGACTTCCAGTTCGTCGGCTTCGTTGGGATAGCCGACGACGATCTTGAGCAGGAAGCGGTCGAGCTGGGCTTCGGGCAGGGGGTAGGTGCCTTCCTGCTCGATGGGATTCTGTGTTGCGAGCACGAAGAACGGTGCCGGCAACGGACGGCGTTGGCCGCCAGCGCTGACCTGACGTTCCTGCATCGCTTCGAGCAGCGCGGCCTGGGTCTTGGGCGGAGTGCGGTTGATTTCATCCGCCAAGATCACCGAGGCAAAGATGGGACCGGGCAGAAAGACAAATTCACGTGCGCCAGTGGCCTTGTCCTCGCGGATGACCTCGGTGCCAGTGATGTCGGAGGGCATCAAGTCGGGGGTGAATTGCACGCGGCTGAACGACAGGCGCGTGGCCGAAGCCAGCGTGCTGATGAGCAGGGTCTTGGCCAACCCAGGCACACCTTCGAGCAGCGCGTGACCACCGGCGGCGAAGGCCACCAGAGTCTGTTCGATGACCTCGTTCTGACCGACGATGACCTTGGCGAGTTCGGCCTTCAGCGCGGCGGCTGCCTGGGTGGCCTGGTCACGGGTCATGCTCATGGGAACTCCTTGCGGCGGTCCAGCGACGACCTTGCGGGGATCGCGTCAGGAACTGGCCGGGAGGATTGGCCGGAGCACGGCATTGACAAGGGTGAGACCAGCAGCCTCGTCACCAGTGCGCCGTCGCGTGTACGCCAGCGTGTGCAGGTGTTGGTGGAAAAGTCCGCTCGCTACGGCTGGACCACCGTTCGCCCGTTTCTAGTGTGGGCGGATCCTCAAAGGGGCATCCCATGGACGTGCCGGGCTTCCTTGCCGAACTACGTCGCCGCCTGCGGCGGGTGCTGCTGCTGGATGGCATCGCCACCCTGGTGGTGCTGCTGCTCGGTGGACTGGCCGTGGCGGTGGCACTCGACTGGATCTGGACGGTTCCCGCGCCAGTGCGCTTGGTCTTCCTGGTCGCCCTCTTCGCCGTGGTCGCCGTGGCGGTGACCCGCCGCTTGGTGCGCCCGTTGTCGCGCTCGATGGATGATCGTGCACTGGCCGGCCTTGCCGAACGCCGGCTGCCGGAACTCGATGGCCGCCTGCTGACGAGCGTCGATGGCATCGACCTGGGTGAACAGGATTCGCGACTGCTGCAGGAACGGCTCGGCGGCGGCACCGTGGCAGCTCTGGTCCCGGCGCGGGAGCTGCCGGGCCGGGTGACCTTGGCGGCGCTGGTCCTGGGTGCGGCGCTGTTGCTTATCGCCATGGCGCCGCAGACCACGCAGGACGGACTGCGGCGGCTGCTGCTGCCGTTCGGTGGCACGGAATGGGAACGTTCCTCGCGCTTGTCCGGCGAACTCGATGCGCTGGTGGTGGCCGAGGACCAACCCGTGGTGGTCCGTCTGCGCCGCGAGCAGGGGCCGTCGGCGCCACTCCAGTTGACCTGGAGCAACGTCGCGACGCCCGCGCTCAGCGAATCGCGCATGCTCAGCGGATTGAGCGGACCGTGGTCGCAGGCGCTCAACCTACCGCCGGGTGCCTACCGCTTGCGTGCTGAATCCGGCGATGCACGGCCGCTGGAACTGCGCGTCCTGGTGGTGCGGCGTCCGCAGTTGGCGAACGTCGCGGTGACCTTGACGCCACCGGCTTACACTCGGCTGCCACCGGTCGAACTCCAGACTCTGGGACTGACCGCCCTGCCCGGCACCACGCTGCGCTACCGTGTGGCCTTCGATCTCGACCAAGGTCGTAACGTGACCGAGGCCAGCATCACGCTCGATGGCGAAGCGCTGCTCGGCGAGCGCACCGAACAGGGTCTCTCCGGTTCGTTCAGCGTGCGTAAAGGCGGCACGCTGGTGGTCGGCATGGTCGACCAGGATGGCATCGGTCCGAGTCCCGAACCACGCTTCACCCTGACGCTGGGCGAGGACCGCAAGCCGCTGGTGGCGATCTCCGGCCCGCGGGCCAAGGAAACCGTCACCGCCCGCGCGCGCGTCGGCTTGGCGGTTGAAGCCAGCGATGACTACGGACTCGCGGCGTTGGCTTTGCGCGCCCGCACGTTTGCGGCTGAGGCCGCGCCGGCCACCGAACGTGCGAGCGATGACGCCAAGCCGACCAAGGAACAACTCACGCCGTTTTCTGACGTCAGCGGTCAAGCCGCCACCACCCGCCAAGGAATGGTGGTGGTTGCCGACTTGGCAAAAGAGGGCGAACGCATCGTGCTGGTCGGTCTGGCCAGCGACGCCAATGACGTCACTGGCCCAGGCAAGGGCGAGAGCCAAGCAGTCGAACTGCGGGTGGTCTCCGAAACCGAATTGCGCCAGGAACTCGACCGACTGCTTGGCGAAGCGCGCGACCGCGTGGTGCAGGCGCGTGACGAACTGGGCCAGGGTTTGGCCAAACCCGACAAGCTCGCACTTGCCAGCCGCAGCGCGGCGATGTCGTCGACGCGTGCCGGTGATCTGCTGACGCAGGTGGTGCGGCGCTGGAAAGAAAACCAGCTGCCTGCCGACCAGGGCGTGCCGGTGGCCAAGGCCGACCTGCTGGTCAACCGCGATGCGCTCACCGCCCTGGCGCAGGCCTTGCGCGGCGAAGAAACCCCGGCGCGCACTGCGGATCGCTACTTGGCGGAAGCCGAACAACTGCTCGCCAGCTTGCTGCAGGAAGGCGACCTGACGCGCGTACTGGCGACCCTCATCGAACGCCAACGCAGCCTGGGTGAGGAGACCCGCACCTTCGTGCGTGAACACCTGACCAAGCCGCTCGACGAAGCGGCCAAGGCGCGCCAGACCAACCTCGCCCAGCGTCAGCAGGAACTCGCCGACCAAGTCAAAGAAGTCGAGCGTCGGGTGTTATCCTCACCATCAGCGCAGCTCGAAGCAGCGCGCGAATTGGTGCGCAGCCAGACGCCCGCTGATCAGCTGCAGCAGGCAGGCAAGGAAGTCGCGTCGGAAAAGGAACGGACCAAGGCCGTGCCGCGTCAGGAAGGCGCGCTGGCGACCATGGAAAAACTGCTCGAACAGCTGCGCGGCAACGATGCGGCGAAGGACTTGGCGAAACGCGCGGGAGAACTCGCTGCGCGTCAGGAAGGTTTGCAGCAGCGCCTGGAATCCGGCGAAGAACCCAAGGCACTGAAGCCCGAGCAGGATCAGCTGAAGAAAGAAACCGAGCAGTTCGAGAAGCAACTCGACAAACAACCCGAGGCCAAGAAGCAGGTCGGCGCCGCCACCCAGTCGCAGGGTGCCGCGTCCAAGGCCATGCAGCAGGGCGACCGCTCGGCGGCCGCGCGGGAAGCCTCGGCCGCCGCCGATCAGTTGCGCGAGGCCCAGAAGCAGCTCGAACCCCAGCCGGAAAAACCCAAAGAAGAGGACAAAGACAAACGTTCGCCGGATGTGCTGAAGCTGCTCAAAGAATTGCACAAGCAGCAGCTCACCCTGGTCGCCGACAGCACCATCATCCATCAGCGTGTCGGTGACGAGGCGCTCGACTTCGCCGCCAGTCGCGAGGTCCCGGTGCTCGGTGAACGCGAGTCCGACATCCTGCTGCGCCTGCGCGAAGAAGGCATGAAAGAAGTCGAGCAGATGCCGATCGCGCTGGTGGCGCTGCAACGCGTCGCCGTGGCGCTCGATCGCACGTCGGTGCATCTCAACACTCCAGCGCTCGGCGAACGCGGCATGCGTCTGGAGAAAATCGCGCTGCACGAACTCTCGCGTCTGATCGAAATCGTCGAGACCATGCCGCAGCCCGAAGAGCAGGAAAAAGGCGGCCCACCACCTCCAGGTGGCCAGAAAGGCAATCAACCGCCCTTCCCGCCAGCGGCGCAACTGGCGTTGCTCGCGGCGGCGCAGGATGAACTGGCCGTGCTCACCGCCGCCAATCGACCGGTCGAACTGCCAAAGATGCAAGGCGAGTTGCAGGCCCTGGTGGGAGTGTTGCTCCAGGCCAGCCGTCCCGGCAGCCGCGCCAGCCTGCTGTTGTCCCGCGCTGGTCGGGCGATGAGCAGTGCCACCGATCTGCTGGGCGAACAGGATCGTGGCGCCACCACCCGTCACGAGCAGGCGGCGGCTTCGGCCGCCCTGCGCCGGCTGATTGCCGAGGCCAAGGGCCAGAGCAGCTCATCGAGCAACAGTCCGCAGCCGCAAAACCAGCAGCAGCAAGGCCAGGGCAAACCACCACCGCCTGCTCCCGGTCAGCAGCCCGGGCAGGCCGGCCAAGCTGCCGGACCCGCAGCGCAGGGCGCGCAGAACCAAGGCGGACCAACCACCGGCGTCATCGTCGGCGGGCCAGGTTCCGGCGGACTGATGCACCTGCCACCGGAACGTCGTGAGCAGCTGCAACAGGCCCGGCAGCAGAACCTGCCGCCGGCGGCACTGTCGATCTTTGAACGCTACCTGGAAGTGCTGGAGGATGGTCGATGAGCGCCTGGCGTGGTCTGATGGTGGTGCTGGTCGCGCTGCTGGTGTTTCCGGCGGGACATGCCGGAGAAGCCGGCGGCGAGATCGCGACGCCGGACAAGGTAGTCGACAAAGGTCTGTCCGCGCTGCTCAAGCTCCAACAGCCCAACGGCAGCTTCGACGCCGGTGCCGGCATCACCGCACTCTGTGGCATGGCCTTGTTGTCCGGCGGCCACACGCCGACGCGTGGTGCGCACCAGGGTCCAAGCAAACGCGCGCTCGATTTCGTGCTCGCGGCGCAGGACAAGGTCAGCGGCTACCTGGGAGCGGATCAGGGCAACATGTACTCGCACGGCTTCGCCACGCTCTACCTCGCGGAGTGTTATGGCATGTCGCCGGAACCTGGCCTGCGGCGTTCGCTCGAAGCAGCAATCGACCTCATCCACCGGTCACAGAACAGCGAAGGCGGTTGGCGTTACCAGCCGGCGCCAGTGGACGCCGATATCTCGGTGACCATCTGCCAGGTCATGGCGCTACGTGCCGCCTTCAACATCGGCGTGGGCGGTGAATCGAGCCAGAAGGCCATCGCCAATGCCATCACCTACGTGCGACGCTGCGCAAATGGCGACGGCAGTTTCGGCTACCAGGCCGGCGGTGGCGGTGGTTGGGGCACCAACGGTGCGGAAGGAATTCCGCGCTGCGCAGCCGGCACCATGAGTCTGATCGGCTCTGGCATCACCGACCTGTCCGATTCCGTGCTTGGCCCAGCCATGCGTTTCCTGCGCACCCATGTCGGTGATCACCTGCAAGGACGCGGCGACTACTACTGGTACGGCCAGTACTACGCCGCCCAGGCGCTCTTCCACAGCCCTGAGATCAAGGACTGGGATGTCTATTGGGCCAAAGCCTGGCCGACCATCTCGCGCCTGCAGGAAGCGGACGGCCTGTGGAGCCGCTCGGACAGCGTCGGTCCGGCGTACAACACGGCGATGGCGCTGATCATTCTGCAGATTCCGAATAACTATTTGCCGATCTTTCAGCGTTGAATCGTCGATTGCCACGGTCCGGAAGTCCGGGAGTCCGGAAGTCCGGAAGTCTTGTGCTGCGACCATCCCCTGTGATTCTCTCGCCCCGCCCATGAACGACCCCGTGCCAACTGCGCCGGCCTCTGCCCAGGGGACTTCCGGACCTCCGGACCTCCGGACTTCCGGACCATCAAGATACATCCATCCCCTAACCATCGGTCCCCTGCGCCTGGAGAACAACCTCTGCCTCGCGCCCATGGCCGGTTTCACCAACGTCGCCTTCCGTTTGATCGCCAAGGAAGTCGGCGGCTGCGGGCTCGTCGCGAGCGAAATGGTCGCCGCCATCGGTCCGAGCCAGCATGGTACGCATGAACGTTTCCGCGTGCTGACGCAAAACGTCGCGGCGGAGAAACCCTTGGCGATGCAGGTCTATGGCCGTGAGCCGGAGATGTGCGCCGCGACCGCGGTGATGCTCGACCAGGCCGGCGCGGACATCATCGATCTCAACTGCGGTTGCCCGGTGAAAAAAGCCAAGCAGTCAGGCTGCGGCGTGGCGTTGATGAAAGAGCCGGAACTGGTCGGGCGCATCATCAAGGCCATGAGCCAAGCGACCAGCAAGCCGGTGACGGTGAAGATGCGTCTCGGCTTCGACGCCAACAACCGCACGATGATTGAGGTCGCCACCGCGGCGGTGGAGAACGGCGCGCAGGCGGTGTTCGTGCACGCGCGCACCGGCGAATCGAAACACGGCACCGCGGTCGATCTCAGCGGTCTGGCCGAGGTCAAACAGGCGATGACCAGACTGCGCGGCCCGCAGTTCCCGGTGATCGCCAATGGTTCGATGGAAACCGCCGACGCCATCCGCCGGGCCAAGGACGAAGCCGGCGCCGACGGCTACCAGATCGGTCGCGCTGCCTGTGGCGATCCGTGGTTGTTCCGCAATCTCATCGCCGAACTCACCGGCATGCCGCGTTACCAACCGTCGTACGACGAACGGCGCACGCTGCTGCTGCGGCACTTCGACCTGATCACCGAATTGTTCGGCGAACAACGCGGCACGCGCGTCATGCGCAAATACACCTTCTTCTACTGCAACGGCCTCCCAGGCGTACGGCGCTTCCGCGACCGTTTCTGCCGCATGGCTGACCGCACCGAGTTCGTCCAGGTGGTCGATGATTTCTTTGCCAACCTGCGGGCAGGCCGTCACGCAGAGGGGGACATCGCCGAGCACCTGACGTTGTTCGACCGCGGCGGCGCGGACGAGGGCAGCGAGGAGCACTAAGGAGTGGTTTCAAAACCATCTGCGTAGCGAGCCCGGCCATCGTCGAGCGAGGCAAGGAAGACGGGCCGTTTGGCGCGGAGGCATGGCCGTAGGCCATGCTGAGCACCAAACGGTTCGTCTGACGCCGCCGCAGCCGACGAGGGCCGGGCGCAGTAGCAGAGGGTGTTTTGAAACCACTCCTAAGCCTTTTCCAGGTTCGGCACGCCATCTGCGGTCTGTCAGCCATGCAGCGGCTTTCCCTCGTGGGGCTGTGGTGCCTTGCCACGGCGGTGTCCATCCTTGCGGCGGAACCGTCGGCCCAGCCCACACCGGCCCCAGCGACAGCGACTCCGGTGACGGTGGTGGCCGGGCCATGGATGTTGCTGGGCGAGGACGGCACCGTCCGTCTGGGCGCCGAACTGTCGGGACCGGTTGATCCCTCGACCATCCGCCTGGATGACGGCAAACGCTTGGCGACCCCCGAGGTCAGCCAGCGGTCCTTTCGCGTCGCCAACCGTGCAGAGGCCACCGTCATCGAAGTGACGTTGCCGCCCACGCCGGCCGGGCAGTGGACCATCCTGCTGCCCGCACGTCAGGTGACCGTGCGGCTGCCACGTCCGCCGGCGGCCGATGAGCCTGCGCGGGTGGCCTTCGCCTCAGCCGCCAACTGGCCACGTGCGCAGGACCTGGCCGCCCTGGGTGAACGCGCCGGCGGACCGATCCAGCTGGTGGTCGCGGTGGGCATGCAGAGCGCCTTGTTGCTCGGCAGTGGCGGGTGGGCCAACGACCTTCCGGTGGTCATCCTGCCGCATGCTTTGCCCAGCTGGACGCGACAACTCGATCAGCAGGAAGCCCATTGCCGCGCGCGCCTGGGAGCCTTGACCACGCACTGGACCTCGGGCACCCGCTGGGGTTCGCTCGGGCTGCCGTGGGCGGCCGACCATGCGCAAGCGGCGCAGGTGATCGCGCGCGACCTCAGTCCGTGGGAGGTCTGCCTGGCTGGCGCCGACTGGTGGGAGCTCGGCCTGCTCGCGCCACGGATCAACCGCACGGCTGAGGGCACCGCTGGGCTCATCGGTTTGTGCCAACACTTGAAAGTTCCGCTGATTCTCACGCTGGGCAGTGGCGCTGGCTGGGTGTCCGAGCCGTTGGTGATCGAGCGCGAGCAGGTGCGCTCCGCGCGTGGCGGGACGCGGGTGATCGCGGCCACGCCGGCCGGCGACGGCGTCGGGTTGCTGCCGCCCACGGTGGCCGCGCTGATCGACGAGCCCGGCGTGATCGCCCTGGTAGCTGAGCCAACCCGCTTGCGCGTGCTGGGGCAGGGATTCTCTGGCACCAACCTGCTCGATCTGGGCATCCGTCGTGGGCCAGATGGTTTTGTCGGTGATGGCGTCGGTGTGCCAGAGACCGACATCGCCATCGCTGACCTGCATGCCAAGCTGCGCTTGGTCGATGACGCTGGCGCGGCGGTTCGCGCGCATTGCCGTTGGCTGGTCAACCGTGACCTGGGACTCCTGCATCTGGAATCGCCGGATTTGCTGGCGCTGCTCCAGATCAGTGAAGCCGCGGGGTCCGTGCCGTTGCTGCGGCGTCTGACGGCACTCGATGAACTCGGCGCCACCGCGTTCACCGAACATCGCGAGTTGTTGCCGCCGGTGGTCCGTCGCGATCTGCTGCTGCGCACGTTGGCCCGCCCGGGATCGCTCGACACGATGGTGTGGACTCCGGTGATCGCCAATTCCGACGATGCCCTGCTGCTTTCGGCGCTGTTGCGCGCCCACCTGGACCATCCCCAGGCGGTGCTGCTCGACTTGCTCCTGGCGCGGGTGCGGGTGCTGGCGGAGGGCACCGCTCCGGTCACCGGCGACGTCATGTTGCTGCATCGCCTGATGAGCACGGTGTTCGACTCGACCAGTCTGTCACCGACCGTGCTGCGTCCGCTGGCGGTGGCGTTGCGGCCGCGCCTGGACGACTTCACCCAAGGGCCGGTCGAGCGGTTCATCGCGCGGCATGGGGAAGTGCGGAGATAGGGAAAAGATAGGGGCTAGGGACTAGGGGTTAGGGTGGCGGGAATGGCGTTCGGTTCAGAACCTGAACGCTTGGTGTTCGATGACGGGATTAAGGCTGAATCGAAACCGTTGCGCACGACCCTAGCCCCTAGCCCCTAGCCCCTTCACCCCTAGGCTCCCGCCCCTCCGGAGCACCCATGGGTTTCAACTGCGGTATCGTCGGCCTGCCCAACGTCGGCAAGAGCACCATCTTCAACGCCCTGACTCAGACCCAGGCGGCACAGGCGGCGAACTACCCGTTCTGCACCATCGAGCCGAACACTGGCATGGTCACCGTGCCTGACGCGCGGCTGTGGGTGCTCAAGGACATCGCCAAAACCGACAAGGTCATCCCGACGCAGATGGAACTGGTCGACATCGCCGGCCTGGTGAAGGGCGCGTCGAAGGGTGAAGGCAAAGGCAACGAGTTCCTTTCCGCGATCAAGAACGTCGACGCCATCCTGCACGTGGTGCGCTGCTTCGATGAAGCGAACGTCATCCACGTCGACGGCAGCGTCGATCCGGTGCGCGACATCGAGGTCATCGATCTGGAGCTGATCCTCAAAGATTTCGACACCGCCAAGGCCAAGCTCGAGCGCTGTTCCAAGCGCAAGCAACTCGACAAGGAAGCCGCTGCCGCAGTTCCGACCCTGCAAAAAGTGCTCGACGGTTTCGAAGCCGGCAAACCGGCGCGCGCCCTCGACCTGACGCCGGAAGAAAAAGCCCACATAGCCGACTGCCACCTGATCACCGCCAAGCCGATGTTGTTCGTCTGCAACGTGCTCGAAGGCGACATTGCCACCAACGGCAACCGCCACAGCGCGGCGGTATCCGCGCACGCTGAGAAGGTCGGTTCGCGTGCGATCCTGATCTCTGGCAAAATCGAAGAAGAGCTCTGCCAGTTGCCGGCTGACGACAAAAAGTCGTTCATGGCTGACCTGGGCATGACCGAGCCTGGCGTCGATCGTTTGGTCCGCGCCGGCTACGACCTCCTCGGCCTCGCCACGTATTTCACCGCCGGCGTCAAAGAAGTGCGCGCCTGGCAGATCAGCAAAGGCATGAAAGCGCCACAGGCCGCCGCGGTCATCCACACGGATTTCGAGAAGGGTTTCGTGCGCGCAGAAACCGCCAGCTACGACGACTACGTCAAGTACCACGGCGAAAAGGGCTGCAAGGAAGTCGGCAAGCTCCGCGCGGAAGGCAAAGACTACGTGGTGCAGGACGGCGACGTCATGCACTTCCTGGTCAACAAGTAAGTCGAGCCAGGCAGGGGAACGACATGGCCGCACCCGATGACATGTCCGCCTTCGCCGGCGAGATCCAAAAAATGGCCCAGAGCGGGTCGTTCAATCCGTTCTCGCTGATCGCGGGTGAAACGCGTTTCCACTCGGTGTTTCTCGCACCGTTCTCGCCGACGCTGCGTAGCCACATCGCGCAGTTCCTGGCTGACGGCACCGGGCCTTTAGAGGACGTTGCCAAATCGCTGCAGAGCCAAGGGGCCTCGGCGCTCGACGCGCAGATCCAGGCGCGGCAGATGTTCGCCGCCGCGCAGGGCATGTTGGTGGTGGTGATGGGCGGCGACCACGGCCTGTCGACCATCCCGCAACTGAACTTCGGCCATCTGGAGGACGGTTACTGCGATCACGCGGTGCTGGCCTGCGGGGCGAACTTCACCGCGGGCAAGGAACTGCGCGCGGCGTTGTCGGAACTCAAGGCCAAGGCCATGGGCAGCACCGGGTGGCCGGGATTGATCGCTGGTCCGGGAGCCGGCAGCAAAGTCGACGCCTACTGGCTCGGCTTGGCGGCGCTGCTGGTTGAAGGCATGGACGAGGGCTTTGCTTCGCTCAGCGGTGCCGGTTTCGAACGGGTGCGTGATTTGGCGCACTGGATCGGTGCCGGCGTGCATGACAGCAGCAAGAAACTCGACGAGGACGCCGCGGTGCTGACGGCGCGTTGTCATCTGGTCGCGGGCGAAGCCGAGGCCGCCGCCGGCTGTCTGGATCATCTGCTGAGCGAGGACGCCGACGCCGACGCGCTCGCGGAGTTGGTCGTACACCTGAGTGATGCCGCCATCCGCCAAGGCATTCCGGTGCCGGCGGCGGCGTGGCTCGACACCTTCATTCCCAAGTTTGAAAAACTCTTCGGCACCTGTTACGAACTGCGCATTGCGCGCTTCAAGCTGATGGCCGCTGCGGCGGTCCCGACCGAACGCCTGCTCGATGCCGCCAACCAGTTGTTTGCTGCCAACAAGAAGTCGGCGCGTCAGGACCTGACGCGTGAACCGATCTGGCGCGTGGTCGTCGCGCCCGGCACGACGCTGGAAACCGGAGCCGCTGCGGAAGCGATCGGCAAACCGGTCACCTTCGTCGCCAAACGCCTGGAACAGGGCACCATCCCGTTCCACCGGCTGATCGTCGCGGGTCAACCGGACCACGTGCGCATTCCTGAAGCCGCCCTGAAGTCGTGGCTCGCGGTGATGCAGGCGCACAAGCTGCTGGACTGAGGCGACGGACGTCCAGGCAGCGTTGAGCTGATAAGGCGGTAGAACGGGGTTATGCGTGTGCTCGCCCTCTTCCTGATCCTCAGCGCGACGATCGCTGGCGAAGCACCGCGGCCCGAACCGCGCATGTCGTTCCTCGACAACGGCACGGTGAAAATCGGCGCCGACCTCGCGCTCGGTGGTGCGATCACCTGGCTGTCGCACCGCGATCGCCCGACGAACATTATCAACAGCAACGATCTTGGCCGGCAGATCCAGATGTCGCACTATTCCGGTCCGGTGCCGTTCCAGCCGGAAGGCAAACAGATGAGGCCCGAGTGGAAATTCATCGGCTGGAATCCGATCCAGACCGGCGATGTCTTCGGCTATCCCTCGCGCGTGGTCGATCACCGTAACGATGGACGTGAACTGTACGTGAAGTGCATTCCGATGCAGTGGCCGCTAGAGAACGTTCCTGGCGAATGTGTCTACGAATCGTGGACCACGCTTGAGGGGCCGACCGTGACCATGCGCTTTCGCGCCACCAATGCGCGCCCGGACAAGACCGCCTATCCCGCACGCAACCAGGAGTTGCCGGCGGTCTACGTGATCTCTGATCTGCATCGCTACATGGCCTACACCGGCGACCGTCCATTCACTGGCGGCGAGCTGACCCACGTGCTCAACGACTTTCGCAAACCATGGCCGTGGACCGAGCAGGTTTGCACCGAGTCGTGGGCCGCCCTGGTGGGCGATGACGATTGGGGCATCGGCGTGGCGAGCGGCGACATCTGTGTTTTCCACGGCGGCCTGCACGGACCCAAAGGAAACCGTGATCCGCGTGGGGGGCCGACGACCTACCTGGCGCCGGTGCGTAAGGAGACCTTCGATCACGACATCGTATACAATTACACCACGGTGTTCACGCTGGGAACGCTGGCGGAGATCCGCACGCGCCTGACGGCGCTGGCGCCGCGCGAACCGCCGCGCTGGGATTTCCTTACCAGTCGCAGTCATTGGTACGTGAACGGGGGGAGCGATGCTGGTCTGCCAAGCGCGGGCCTGTGGACCATTCCGTGCGAACAAGGAATGCCGTCGCTGATCGGACCGGTGCGCTGTTGGCGGGCCGAAGATGGCCCAGAGATCGCCATCGAAGCCGCCTGGCATGGCCCGGCCGCGCCGGCTCGGCTGCGGTGGCGCTGTCTGGGCGATAACGATTTCAGCGATGAACGCAGCGTGCCGGTCACTATTCCCGCGGACGGCATCATCACCCGTGTGGTGGTGCCGTTGGCCACGCAT
>JANPLC010000362.1:0-5494 GCA_031426335.1 Planctomycetota bacterium | reverse complement strand
GATGTTCCAAGGGTGGGCTAATAAAGGGATCGCAACTACGCGCTGTCCGCCAAGCGTACAGCAGCGGCGCCTCTGCAGTCCGACGGACGTGCTTTCCGCGTCACGAACAGCAGGGTATACGTTTCGCCAGCATCACCATCGCGTCGTCGAGGAGTTTCCGCATGCGTCCTATCGCGCTCGTCCGTGGCTTGCTCACCTGTTTGATCGGCTGCGTTCCACTCATGGCGGCGGATGACTATGTGTGGGTCGAAGGCGAAGCCGCCACGTCCAAGACCGTGCAGCCACACGGCTGGTACAGCGACGCGGTGAAGAAGGACCAGCTCTCCGGCTCGGCGTGGGTCAGCAACTTCGGCGACAAGGAAGGCCAAGCGGCCTACGACATCGCCGTGCCCGCAGACGGCGACTACACCCTGTGGGTGCGCGCCAACGTCATCGCCGCAACGTTGTCGTACCAACTCGATGGTGGCGCATGGAAAGCCATCGACACCGGCAAGGGCGTCGACGTGGTCAACATCGCAAACGACGGCAAGCCCGACATGCGCATCATCGGCTGGCTGAACGGCGGCGCGGTGACGCTCAAAGCCGGTACGGCGAAGCTCGCCTTCAAGATGCACAGCGGCAACAACCACCACGGCGGCATCGACTGCTTCGTGCTGGCGAAGAAACCCTTCACGCCCAACGGCGCGATCAAACCCGGTCAGAAGTTCGGCCTCGCTGACGCCGGCTGGTGGGCGTTCGAGCCCGAGGCCGACGAGTTCCGCGCTGACGCGTTACTCGACCTGCGTCATCTCAACGAAAAAGTCGCCGGCGAATCTGGTTTCGTCAAAGCGGTCGGCGACGGCTTCCAACTCGGTAACGGTAAGCCCGTGCGCTTCTGGGCGATCAACACCGGTCATGATCTGGTGGACGCCGATCCGGCGGTGATCGAGATGACCGCGCAGCGCTGGGCAAAAGCCGGCATCAACCTGGTACGTATCCACGGACACATGTTCGACCGCGAGGGCGCCGACGTGTCGGTGATCGAACGGCACAAGGTCGAGAAGTTCTGCCGCGCCGTGCAGATCCTCAAACGTCACGGCATCTACACCCACCTGTCGCACTTCTTCCCGTTGTGGATGGAACTCAAAGCCAACGCCGGCATCAGTGGCTCGGCGCTCGGAAAACATCCCTTCGCGTTGCCTTTCTTCGAGCCGCGCATGCAGGAAATCTACCGCGCCTGGTTGAAGCAGATCCTGACCACCAAGGTCGACGGCAAGTCTCTGATAGACGAACCGGCGCTCGCCTGCGTTGAGATCATCAATGAAGACAGCATGTTTTTCTGGACCTTCAATGCCGAGAGCCTCGGCCAGGGTCCGCTCGCTACGCTCGAAGGTCAATTCGCCGCGTGGCTCGACAAGAAATACGGCGGTCTCGACAAGGCCTTCGCCGCCTGGGGCAACGAGAAACACCCACGTGATAACGTCGCCGGAAAACGCGCCGGGCTGCATGACGCCTACCATATGACGCGCGACGGCATGAAGGGCGACGACAAGAAGAAGCGCATGACCGACCAGATCGCCTTCCTGGCGACGACGCAGCGCGACTTCTACGCCAAGACCAACGCCTACATGAAGGAACTCGGCCTCAAGGCGCCGGTCTCCGCCAGCAACTGGACTACTGCCGACAACCTGGTGTTGGGCGGCGTCGAACGCTGGACCTACGCCGCCACCGACGTGATCGACAAACACGGCTACTTCGGCGGCAAACACGAAGGCGATGACGCCGCCGGCTACTCGGTGCGCGAGGGCCACAAATACGAAGACAAGAGCGCTCTGCTCGACCCCGAGTCGGTGCCCATCAGCTACGTGCAGCAGGCCGGTAAGCCGCATATCCACAGCGAGATCGCCTGGAACAAACCCAACCGCTTCATCGCCGACGGCAACCTGGTGGTGGCGAGTTACGCTGCGCTCCAGGGCGTCGACGGTTACATCTGGTTCGCCGCAGCCGACGGCAACTGGCTCAACAACGGCAACGGCAAATGGACCTGGATGATGCCCGGCGAACACGGTCAGTCGTACGCCGCCGCGCTGCAATACCGTCGCGGCGACGTGAAGGAATCCGCGCCGGTGATCCGTCAGGTCACCAGCGACGCTGAAGTTCTTGCGCTGAAGAACACCGGTATTGTCGAAGGCAAGAACGTCGACTTCCGTATCGGCGGAGCGCCCAAGGCGAGCGACGCCGGCAACCTGACCAGCGTCGACCCGTTGGCGACCTTCGCCGGCAAAGTCGAACGCACCTTCGTCGCAGGAGCCACGCCGGTGGCTATGGACCTCAGCAAACTTATCGACCGTTCAGCGAAGAAGATCACCAGCACCACCAATGAGCTGACATGGAAATACGGCGACGGCCTGATGACGGTCAACACGCCGAAGAGCCAAGCGGTCACCGGCTTCCTGAGCAAGGCCGGCACCGTGCAACTCGGCGACCTGACCATCACCTCCGGCATGGAGTACGGCACGGTGCACGTCATCAGCCTCGACGACCAGCCGCTCGCCACGTCGAAGAAAATCCTCATCCAGGCGTTCAGTGAGGAGAAGATGTACGGCTTCAAGGCCGAGGGTGGCGTGATCAAAGATGTCGGGCGCGTGCCGGTGAATGTGCGGGATATCCAGGGTACCGTGACGTTTGCGAAGGGGGCGGGGTTGAAGGTCACCACGCTGGATGCGAATGGGTATGCCGTTGGGAAGGCGGAGGCGGTGAAGGCGGGGGCGGTGACGTTGGTGCGGGATGGGATGTATACGGTGGTGACGAGGTAGCCCTACGAGTCCATCATTCGGACGTATTCGTCGTGATTCACCGGCGTCACGGTGAATGATGTAACCTTCTGGCCGGTGTCCTCAATATATCCGTAAATGACCTGTTTTGCGTAGTCGGCATCGTCTACCATGAAAGTTATCCTTCGCTCATCCAGAACGGTATCACGCCAGTCCACCCACCAGTTGCCAGTGGGATAGGTGTCGAGCAGAAGGCGCGTGAATTTCCCGTAGTAGTACGAATCTCCGGGCGCAATGGTGACGAGAACTCGTGCGTACTTCATGATGGGAATCGTGGGAATGGAATCGTCTCAAGTCTAGCTTGAGATCCCGAGATCCGGTGAGTCGGGGTTTTGAGAGCGCTTACAACAGCGCCGAGTCCGATTCACCAACCACCCGGTGGGTTGGAGAGGCATTTCTAGAGCCCCCAACGGGGGCGACGTAACGCCAGCCCGGCGCTTCAGCGCCGGGAAAACTGCGTCAAAACCATCGAGAGTCCCCAACGGGGACGACGCAGGTGGTAACCCTACGTCCGCATGATTCGGACGTTTCACGCCATGCGTCGTCCCCGTTTGGGACTTATCTGAATAATGTCGATCGACCCGGCGCTGAAGCGCCGGGCTGGCGTTACGTCGCCCCCGTTGGGGGCTTTTGAATTGGAAGGAACCGGAACGGAATCATCGCCACGCGCGGCGTCTCCGACGATCACGACCTCAGATCACGCCCTTCGCCTTCAACAACTCCGTCACCTGTGCCACCACCCCGGCATCCGACTCAGACCCGCTGATGCGCAAATCGCACGGCTGGGTCGAGTTGCCGCTCGGGTCGATGTCGATCACCAACGACGGCATGTCACCGATCAGCGCCTGCACGGCGCTGTGGTCGGCGAGGCCGATGGCGTTGGTGGTTGACACCAGGATCACGCCGCTGGTCAGCAGCAGATAGGCAACCTCACCGAAACGACGGACGAGTTCGGCCTGGGTCGCGTCGGAGGACAGATCGTGGTCGACGCCCATCAGGACGTTGGTGCCGTCGATGAAGTACGGGTGTCGACCCTGTTCGAACAGCGCCTTCTCCAGCGAACGGGCGTAGCGCTGTTTGCCGACGCCGGCCTTGCCGACGAACATGACCAGGGCGGGGCGGTGGCCGAGGCGCTTGGCGCGTTCCTCGATGCCGACGCTGCCGTGGATCCACGAGAAGTCGCGCAGGCGCGCTTCCGAACGCAGGTCGTCCTGATCGTCCTGCACCGACGCGGTGATGATGCCGCCGCCGGCGACGTCGTAGCCGTCGACGATGACGAAACGGCCGGTGACCTCAATGTCGCTGGTGAGGTCGAAGGCGATCGGCTGCTTGGTCTCCAGGATCACGTCGGCCACGTCGTGGCGGCCGATTTCCTGCTTGGCCAGTTCGCCGTTCAGTTCGCTGGCGTCGAGGACTTTGAGCAGCTTGTGGATGCGCACCGGTTGGGCGGCGGTGTGGATCTTGATCTTGTAGTCGCGGCCCTGCTGCATCGCTTTGCGGCCGAGCCAGATGATGTTGGCGCGGAAGCGCGTGCCGACGAGCGGCGCGTGTTGCTTATGGCTCATCACTTCGCCGCGGGTGATGTAGATCTCTTGCGAGAGCGTGAAGCCGGTCGACCAACCAGCGCCGATCTCACCGCGCGGCGTGGTGTTGAATCCTTCGATCGAACGGATCTTCACCGTCTTGTTCGACGGGCTGAAAACCACCTCGTCACCGACCTTCACGTTGCCGGTGTCGATGCGGCCCGAGACGATGCGGCGTTCGTCGCCGTGGCTGGTGAACTTGTAGATCGCCTGCACCGGCATGCGCAGCGGTTGGTTGGTCTTGGGCGGCTGCTTGTTCAAGCTGTCGAGACGCTGGAGTACCGTCTGGCCACGGTACCAGGTCATGTTGGTGCTGGGCTGAGTGAGGATCTCGCCCGTCAACGCGGCGATGGGCACGAATTCCAACGGGCTGACCGCGCCGATGCCGGCGAGGAAAGCGCGGTATTCTTTTTCGATGCCGTCGAACACCTGCTGGCTGTAGCCCACCAAGTCCATCTTGTTGACGCAGACGATGACCTGCTTGATGCCGAGCATGCCGAGGATGTAGCCGTGGCGACGGCTGTTCTCGCGCACGCCTTCCTTGGCGTCGATCATCAGCACGGCGGCTTCAGCGCGTGCAGCGCCGGAGATCATGTTCTTGAGGAATTCAATATGCCCAGGGGCATCGATGATGATGTAGTCGCGCTGGTTGGTTTTGAAGAAACAACGCGCCGTATCGATGGTGATGCCCTGGTCCTGCTCATCTTCCAGCGCATCGAGCAGGAAGGCGTACTCGAACGGCTTGCCGGTGCGTTCACACTCGCGCTTCACCTTGTCGAGTTTGCCTTGGGGCAGCGAACCAGTGTCCGCCAACAGGCGACCGACCAGCGTCGACTTGCCGTGATCGACGTGGCCGACGATGACGATGTTCATCTGCTCGCGGGAGACGACGCTGATTTCTGAGGATGAAGATGGCTGGGTGGTCATGGGTTGGTTCACGTAATGAAGTGGTGTGGCGTGGGGGGGGGGGGCTGCGGGGGGTGGTGTAACCAATCCCGGAAAAAAGCCCCCCCCCCCCCACCCCACCCCCCCCCGTTGCAAACCAAAAAAACGACGCCCCCCCCCACAACCAGCCCCCCCCCCCCGCGGGGGGTTGGG
>JANPLC010000361.1:0-11358 GCA_031426335.1 Planctomycetota bacterium | reverse complement strand
TGTCGCTGCGCAGGCTGAAGCCCGCGCTCCCAGCGGACAACTTACTCCACCAAGGCATAGACCAACGCGTTCGCCACCACCTGATGGGCGTTGGTGATTTCGTTGCCACCGCAGCAGCAGCAGCCCTGAACGCGGGCGGTGTCGTTGAGGCCTTCGTGCGAAAACAGGCAGACCAAGCGACCGTCGACGATCACGCCTTCGAAGCGGGCTTTGCCGTTGTTTTTCAGCGTGATCGAACGCACGTCGTAGAGCGTCTGGAACAACGGATGCTCCGCTGACACCGTGGTCAGCGCGTCGGCGCCGAACATCTGATTCACTTCGTTGCGCAGGCTGGCAGACCATTCCTTTGAGGAACATCCGGCGGACGCGAGCAGGAAGCCGCCGTTTTCCAACCACGCTTTGAGCTGCTTGCGCTCATCCGCGGTCATGGTGAAGGCCCCCTCACCAGTCATGATGGCGAAACCGACGCCGGACAATTCTTTCGCGCTACTGGATTTCACCGGGATGAACTTGGTCACCAGATTGATGCCGGAATCCTTGCTGACGCTGGTGAGGAACGAATCACTGAAACACTTCGAGGTCTTGGTCGTGGCGTAGATCAGGTTGCCGACCTGCACCTGACGCGGACTGATGACGGCATCGGCAGCGCTCAGCGGCACCAGCGGCAGCATAAGCACCATCAGCGACAACAGCAGACGCGGGAGGTCGGACATGCCGCCAACGCTACGTCGCCGTAAACCAGGAACAATCTGCGTCATGGCGGCACGTTCCCTGATTCTACGGCTGGCTGCACCGGCGACGCCGGCGCCTGCGGATCACCGTCCAGACGACGGAAATAGTCCTCGATCAACACCTGTTCCCCAGGCGAAAACGACGCGCCAACACCAGCAGTAGTGGCACGCGTGCCGGTGCCGTAGGCGGTCGCCGCACGCGCTTGATCGGCATCACCAGCAGCGGCCGCGTTGGCGGGGGCACCACTTTTTTGTTGTCCACTGGCAGCACCGCTCAGCGCGGTCAATGCTTCCGGCCCAAACAACTGCATCGGCTGGCCATTCGGCGTGCTGCGTCCACCGCGACGCACCATCATGCCGCCGCCGCTGGCGCCGGTGGCACCGCCACCGCTGGAAGCGCGCGACGAACCAGCGCTGTAGCCGCGTTTGGCCAAACCTTGGAGCTGTGACTGGCACTGACCAAAACCATCACCCGGACACCAGCCGGGCTGACCTTTGCCTTTCCCTTTGCCCTGGCCTTCGCCGGAGCCAGCAAGCGCGGCGAGTCGGCGTGCGGCTTCCTCGGCATCGCCATGCGCATCACCTGCACGACCAGCCCGACCGGCGCGACCGGCCTGGGCGACGAGGCGCTCGGCTTCGCACTGGGCAACCTGCTCGCTGAGCTGTTGGAGTTTCTGCGCGTCCTCGGCCTTGGATTCACTCAGCCGTTTGGCTACGTCC
Organism: Planctomycetota bacterium; assembly: GCA_031426335.1. Classification (GTDB taxonomy): domain Bacteria; phylum Planctomycetota; class UBA11346; order UBA11346; family UBA11346; genus BOG-1363. The sequence continues at coordinate 9,907 of JANPLC010000361.1, read as the reverse complement.
TTCGCTGCTTCCTGCCATTCCTTGAGCGACTGTTCCATCTCTTGCTGCCGTCGGCTGACCTCGCGCAACCGTGCACGATCAGCGTCGTTGTGGATGCCGTGTTGTTTGAGATCCGCCAGTTCATCCGCCGCCTGTCGTTGCGCGGCGGCCAGATCACGCAGGTGTTCGCGCAACGCTTCAGCCTCGGCCTGGGCGGTCATGGTTTCCAACTCCTTGCGCAACTTCTCAGCCGCCTGCGGCGTCGGTTCGCTCGGCGTGCGATCCTTCGCCGCCTTGGCGTGCTGTTCCAACGCTTTGAGATGACGTTCGAGTTCATCCTGCAACTGCGGCTCGATGGCAAACAACGGTTCAGGACGACGCAGCGCGGCGACTTGCTGTTTCAACTCTGCCGCTCGTTCCGCCAAGGCATCGAGTTTGGCCGGGCGTTCCGGAGAGGCCGGTGCTTTACTGGTTTCAGCCAGCTGCTGTTCCAATTCCGCAATCCGACTGAGCAACTCGCCGTACTTCTGCTCTAACGCGTGCTGATCGATCTGCTCCATCACCAGCGCGTTGTAGTCCGCGTGGCTGATGATGTGGAGGATGCGTTCGGACGGAACACTGACCTGACCATCCGGCGGCAAGGTGTCGGTGGCCACCGCACCGATGCGGATGACATCTCCGGGCTTGGTGTCGGCCGTGGACAAGCGACCGCGCCAGGTGTCGCCGGTACCACCCAACGTTTCGCGCCCCTCGGTCTCACGCTGGTCATTGCGCAGGCTATAACGCGTTAGGCGCAGCAGGCCCAGATCATCTTCAGCGTGGATCACCAGCGGTACGTACATATCCGGCGTGGCAACACCGTCGCTCTGCGGCTGCTCGTAACGCACCGTCGGCGGCTGATCCGTGCGGCGGGTAATCGTGCACAGTGGCAGCGGTTCACTGCGGATGCCGTCCGTGGCTTCGAGCACCAGCGTCCAAATCCCAGGTGCCGGATCATCAAGCGTTACCGTGCTTCCATTCACACGCCGGTCGAGTTTGCCATCACGCACCAGTTCGACGGCGCTCAGCGGACGATTGGCGAGCGCCTGCAGCGTCACGCGACTGCCCGGCAGGGCGTGGATCGCTGGCGGCGTGACCGCGAGTTTTACCACCGCATCCGGCAGGCGCGCATACGCCGGACTGACGTGCGTCAGGCTGCCACCGGTCAACGACGGCACCGGATCGATGGCGAGCGCATGATAGTGCGTTCGTGTGCCAGCTCCGCTCACCCACACGCGCAGCGGCGACACCAGCGTGGTCACATGCTCCGCCGTCAGCGGACCGAGATTCGCTGCCCACTGGTCGCCACCGATGGCGAGCATCGCCACGCGTACGACCGGAGTGCCGGCGGCGTCTTCGACGTGCAGTTCCACATCCTTCGGCTGCGGTCCCTGCGTGCGCACCACCAAGCGCGGCGTCACCGGCGGACGCACGCGCGCTGGTGGGTCAACCAACATCAGTGTCGTGCGGCTCCACGGCGGATGATCACCGAACGGATCGTAGAGCCGCGGCAACACCGATGGCAGTACCGACGGCCAGATGAGGTGGAGCGCTCCGGTGACCACCAGCGCGGCGCACGCGATCAGCACAGCGCGGCGCGCACGCACGGGTGGCAGCCCAGGTTCCAGGCGTGCGGTATCAAGGCCGCCGGCAAACTGCGTTGCCGCTTGCGCAGCCAGTGCTCCGGGCATGGCCGACAATTCCATCGCGGTAGTCAGATGACGATGATCATCACCGAGCGCACGTTCGGCCAACAACCGCGCCTGCAGCGAACCTGGACGCAGCCAGCGCCACAAGGCCAACAGCACCAACCCCAGGCCGGTGATCGACAGCAATGACAAGAGCAGCACCAGCGCACGCGCCCAAGCCGGCAAGGCCGCGCTGGCGTCGATCAACACCAAGGCGAGCCCGACCACTGGTACCGCCGCCAGCGTCACCAGCGCGACGCGACGACGACGGCGACGCGCCACCAGCTCACGCGTGCGATCGATCAACTCGGTTGGTGAGGTCGTGGTCACGGCAGCACCCTACTGAAGGAAGCGGGATGATGAATGAAGAATTGTGCCGCAGCAGTCAGCCTGGAGGTACTCACACCAACCCCCGCTTGCGCCGCAGCCACCATTCGAGTCCGGCGAGCACCATCGCTGCGACGAACCACATGCTCTCGCTGATCAGTGGTTCGGGACGACGAACGGTGCCGGCCATGATGCGGACGGTGCGCAAACGGGTTATCAGGCGGGTGATATCGCCGGCGTCAGAGAACTCACCGCCGGTGGCCGCAGCCAAGCGCATCAATCGGGCGTCGTCACGCGCGATCTCCAACTGCTCGCGCACCTCCAGCGTAGCGACCACCGTCAGGCGTTCGCCACCACGTTCGACGCGGTACAACCCTGGGTGCTCCAGGCGCACGCGCACGGTGTCATCGACCGGCAGCAGTTCCTTGATGCTGCCATCGGGATGGACCAGCTTCACGGTCTGCTGTTGGGCATCCGGCTGCAGCCACACCACCAGTTCCTCGCCGACGCCTAGGCGCAGACGCTCAGCGCGCAGATTTCCCATCGGTGCGTTGGTCAGCGTGCGCAGCACCTGACGCCAGAAACGTTCACCCACTTCGCGTCCCTGACCTCCGATGTTCCAACTCCACACCCCTTCGAGGTTGACGCTGCAGACCCAGCCAGCGCCAAGGTGGCGGCTGGCGATCAGCGGCTGATCGCGCGTGCCCAGCAGCACGCGCGCCTGCGGCTTGAGCACGCCGCCGGCAGCGCTGCGCACCGGCAGACGTGCGTCTTTCGGCAGCAGGCCAGGGATGGCCGCATCGGCGCTGGTGAGTTCACGCGCCGACAACGCGCCGCCGGCGACGATGGGATCGAGCTGATCGAGCGCTCCAGACAACCGTCGCCCTGGGCCGAGCAGCACCACGCCGCCGCCGCGATCGACGAAGTCCTGCAGCACCTTCGCCGCCTCCTTGCCGCCGCCCAGGCGATCGAGCGCCTGACCGAGCACCACCACGTCGACACCTTTCAGGGCTTCTGCGTCGAGTTTGTCGGGCGCCGCGTTGCCGGCGCGCCACGTGCGTTTGCCGACGCCGAACGCGGTGGCGACATCGAGTTGTTTGTCGCGTCGCCACGCGCGTACGGCAAAGGTGGTGTCCCACCACGGCTGGCCTTCGAACACCAGCACGCGCACGCTGCGGTCGACCACCTGCGCCGAGGCGAAGTCCTGGTTGTCGTCCACGGTCTGCTCGCCGGGCAGCGACGCGACGCGCGCACGCCAAAGGCGTCCGCCTTTCTGGCCGCTCGGCGTGTCGACCAACGGCACCCGCACCAGCGCATCGAGGGTGACTTCCTGACGTGCGAGCGCGACGGTGAAGCCGCTCTCTTCGATGGTGTCGACCTCCAGCTTCACTCGCCGTCCACGCAGGTCGGGACTGGCGGCGATGGTGACGGTCATCGGCAATTCCTGCCCAGGGAACACCGTCGGGCTGGCGACTTCCAGGCGCAACGCGACGTTGGTGGTCGGCTGCTGATCGCCCACACCCAGGGTGTGGACGGTGATGCGCGCACGCGCCAGTTCGCCATCTGGATCACTGTGGCGCCAGTCAGCGCCATCGCTGATCAGCACCACCGCCGCCGGTTTGGGCGCCTGCGCCACCAAGGCGGTAAGCCCAGCGAAGTCGGTGTCGCCGACCGCCTGATCCGGCAGCGGTGCCTGCAGCCGATCGGCGAACCCGACCTGCGAGACGTGGTAGAGATCGCTGAGCGCGGACGCCAACTGCGCCCCGACCACGCGCGCCTGGGCATAACGCGCAGCACCCCCAGGACCATCCGCGGTGGCCATGCTGCCCGAACTGTCGGCGACCAGCAGCAGGTTCGGCCGACGCACCACCGGCTGTTCCTGCTCGCGCACCGGATTGCCGAGCATCACCGCGATCACCGCGATCAGGCCGAGACGCAACACCAGGGCGGCGGAAAGGCCGCGATAGACCCGCAGCGCCGCCAGCACCGCGCCGGCGGTCAAGGCAAGCGTCACCCACAGCGGTACCAGCGGATCCCAGGTCATGTGCGCTGCTCCGTGCGACGCCACGCGCCGGTGAGCAGGGATTCGCTGAGCACCAGGACCATCGCCAGCACCAGTAACCACTGCCACAGCGGCCGGGTCGCGGCGGCCGCGATCGCGCCGTCGCCATCGCTGATGCGGGTACGTTCGCCGCCCGGCGGCGGCGACACCAGCCGCAGATCACTTTCCAGTCCAGGAATCGCTGCCGCGATCAGGCGCTCTCCCGCGCGGTAAAGACCGGGCTCGACCAAGCCGCAGGCGCCATCGATGACCGGGATCAGCCGGCCATCCGCGGCCTGCAACGGCACCGCCGACGGCACCGTCGTGCCACACGGCAGCGCACAATCCTCGCGACTGCGCGGCAGCAGCACCTGTCCCAGGCGGGCGGTCAGCAGCGGCAGGACCTCCAACGCCGCGAGATTGGAATCACGGTCCGCCGGGCTGATGGCGAGCGCCAACCAGCGTCCGGCACCGATACGCCGCTCGGCCAAAGCAACGCTGCCGTCCTCCCACGCGAGCAGACGCGTCGCCACCACGCCGAGCGTCGCCGGGCGGTAGCGCCAGGCTTCGATCTGGCGCAGCAACGGTTCGCGGCCGCGCAGTCCGTCCAGCAGCGGATGATCGAGGGTGATCTCACCGAGCGCCAATCCACGGCGACGATCACCGAGATCGACTGGCGGCAGTGGCAACAGCGGCGGATCGATGCCGCCGAGTGCACCACCCAACGCCGCGTCGGCGTCGCTGACCAAAACCTGCAACAGAGCGCCGCCGCCGAGCAGATGCGCACTGAGCGCGCGGCCATCGGTCGGCGGCTGGGCCAGTGCCACGGTCATAACCACCGCCAGATCGTCGACCGCATGCTGCAGCTCACCCAACTGCGCGCCGCGCAACACCACCGGCGCTAGACCCGCTGCGCCCAGACCGGCGAGCAACGGTTTGAGTGGTCCATCGACCGCCGTCGGATCGGCATCGCTGTAGATCACCACCGGCAACGAGGGACGGACGCTGATCGCGCCGTCGCGGCGGTCGTCGGCGGCAAGATGATCGCTGGCACCGGCATCGCGTGCGACGATCGCCACCGCCACCGGGATTTCGCCGGCACGCTCCGGCGTGAAGGTCTCGGCCACGGTCACACTTGATCCGACAGGAATGGTCAGCGTCCGGGCCCGGCGTTCATCGCCGAGGGTCACCGCGACCTCCAGCGTCACCACCGTAACGCCATGATTGACGACGTCCGCGCGCAACGTGCAGGGCCGACCGCGCACCGCGACTCCGGGCTCAAGGCCGATGCTGCGCACGGCTTGATTGTCGCCGCCGCCACCGGCCTCGACTAGGTGCAGCACTACTCCAGGCGGCATCGCCTGCGGATCGATGCCGCTGACCACGCCACGACTGCCATCACCGATGAGGTAGATATCACCGCCACCGGTCAGCAGTCCGAGCGCCAACGCCAGCGCCTGATCATTGGCCCCGGCACCCCAACCGGGTTTCGCCGTGGCGAGCAAGGCGCGATAGCCACCGCGATCGAGCGTCGGCACCAGACCCGAACGTTGCAGCGGGCTACCGGCCACCAGCGCCAACACTGGTCGCTCGGCCAGTTCATCGCTCAGGCGCGCCGCCGTGCCGATGGCGTGGTCCCACAACACCGCGCCCTGATGACGTTGCTGCATCGAGGCCGAGGCATCGATGATCACCACCACCGGCGCACCACTGCCACCGACCATGCGCGCCACCGGTGCGGCGAGGGCCGCGACCAGGGCGAGGATCAGCAGCATGCGCGCGATGAGCACCAGCAGATCACGCAGACGTCCACGCCGCGCGGTGCCGGCATGGGCCCGGCGCAAGAACGCCAGCGCTGGAAAACTACGTTGGGTCGCAGCGCGACTGGTCAGCAGGTGGATGGCGATCGGCAGCGCCGCCAGCACTGCCGCACCAAGAGCCGGAGGCGCCAGAAAGGAGATCATCGCCTCACCGCCGCCGCCGCCGTTCGAGCCAAGCACCCAGCACCTGCGCGACCGATTCGTCGCTGAGCAAGAGCAGGTGGTCGGCACGCACCCCGGCAAACGCGCTGCGGCAGGCGGCGATGTGCGCCGCCATCGCCTGGTTGTAGGCAGCTCTCGCCTCGGCGGTGTCGCAGCTGAACGGCTGTTCGTGGAGCTCGGGGTCGGTCATGGTCACGCGACCCCACTCCGCCGGCAATTCGACCTCGGTGGGATCGAGTACCTGGATCACTGCCAGCTCATGGCCACGCGCCGCGAGTTCGGCGGCGGGCAGCAGCAGCGGAGCGAGCTCCCCCAGCAGATCGCTGATCACCACCACCAGGCTGCGCTTGGTCAGCTGATCCACGGCGGAACGCAGGACGGCGGCAAGATCACCGGCACCGTCGGCCTTGCTGCCGTCCAACATCTGCGCCAGTCGGGTCGCACCCATGGCACCGCCCAACTCCGCCGTCCCGGCGCTGCGCGCAGCGGCCAGCAAACGCACCGAGTCACCCTGATCGATGGCCAGCAGCCCGAGTGCCGCTGCACACAGGACCGCGGTGTCGTGTTTCGCCGGCTGCCCATACCCCATGCTCGCGGAGTGATCGACGATGAGCGCCAACGGCAGCTGGCGATCGTCATGGAAACGCCGGATCAGCAGGCGATCGGTACGCGCAAAGGCCCGCCAGTCGATGGTCCGCAGTTCATCGCCGGGTTGATACGGCCGGTGTTCCGCAAAGTCGATCGAACTGCCATGCGCCGCCGAACGATGCCGACCGGAATACAGCCCGTCGAGCATGCGGCGCGCCGTCAGTTCCAGGCCGCCCTGACGGCCGAGGCGCGGGGTCTTGCTCAGGAGCGAGCCGCCAGTCCTGGACGAGCTTGCCGTGCGATTTACCCGCATGGGATCGGTGCGAAGTGCGAGGTGCGAAGTGCGAGGTTTGGTGGGCAGCATATCCTTGATGGATTCCGTCGCCGCATTTCCTCCGCCCGAAGTGGCCAAACACGAATGTTAGTTAACGAGCCCCTCGCACTTCGCACCTCGTACCACGCACCTGCCGTCCTCACGGCGTGACCTGCTTCAGCAACGTCGCCACCAACGCCGCCGGCGTGGTGCCCTTGCCGAGCGCTTGAAACGTCGGCACCAAGCGGTGCGCCAGCACCCACGGGGCGACGCTCGCTATGTCGTCGCATCCGACCGCCGCCCGTCCGGCGAGCGCGGCATGGGCACGCGCGGCGGCGACTAAGTGTTGGGTCGCACGTGGGCCGCAGCCCCAGGCGATGTTGGCGCGCACCCATTCGGCGGAATCACCTTCGGGACGCGTGGCACGCACCAGACGCACCGCATAATCGACCACCACCGGCGGCACTGGCAGCGCGCTGATACCGCGCGCAATGGCGGTAAACTGCGCGATCTCCAGTACCGGCGTGATCGACGCACGCTCGTTGGTGTCGAGCAGAGCGATGGCGCGCTCCTCGCTCGCGTCGGGATAACCGACTTGGATCGCCACCAGGAATCGATCGAGCTGGGCCTCCGGCAAACGGTAGGTGCCTTCCTGCTCAATCGGGTTCTGCGTTGCGAGCACGAAGAACGGTTTTGGCAGCACGTGCGTCGTACCGCCAGCGGTGACCAGACCTTCCTGCATGGCTTCCAGCAACGCCGCCTGCGTTTTCGGCGTGGTGCGGTTGATCTCGTCAGCGAGCACCAGGTTGGCGAACACCGGCCCTGGGACGAAGGCGAAAGAGCGCGTGCCGCTGAGCTTGTCCTCGCGCAGAATCTCGGTGCCGGTGATGTCGCTGGGCATCAGATCCGGCGTGAACTGGATACGCTTGAAGCTCCAGCCGAGCGCTTCGGCGAGCGTGCGCACCAGCAGGGTCTTGGCCACGCCGGGCGGTCCGATCAGCAGGGCGTGACCGCGGGCGAAGATCGCCGTCAGCAGGGCGTCGATGGTACGCTCCTGACCGATTACGCGGCCGGCGATGGTCTGCTCCAGACGCTCACGCGCGCTGGCGAGGTCCTGCAGCCATGAGGTGGAGTCGGCGACGGGTAATGCGCTGGGCATGGGGGGTTCCTGCGGGACGGACTCTCCACGTGCAGATCAGCTCGCAAGACCGCCTCAGAGAGCTGAAATGGGTTGGCATGTGTCCGCCCGGGACGCCCGCGCATCGTCTAGCTCCTCCTTGGCAAATTTGCCGTCACGGCAGTGGGGCTGAACAGACCCGCGCACAAACCAACATGATCTGCGGATTGACTGAGATCATCACGGACTACGTTATGCTCGTTCTGAGCATGTTGGTTAAATTCTGATTCTTTCCTCCAGCCCAACCAAGCACCTGACATGACTGTCCGTTTCGCCGCCTGCCTGCTGGTTCTCATCGCATTGCTGGCGTGCATCAGGCTTGGCGCTGGAGAAGCGCCAGAGGCCACCCCAGCCACGCCAGCCGTCGATGACGGCTCGCTGTTCGTGAATGAAACCAAACAATACGTCGCCCGCTTGACCGAGCAGCGCAACCAGATGCGCGACGAGAACGAAACCCTGCGCAGCCGTCAGGGGCTGCTGCTGATTTATGGCACGCTGCTCACGCTGCTCGCCGGCTGGATGATGTTCCGCGCGCTGGCCCGGCGACCGGCGACCGGCAAGCAGGATGAACCGGGCACCAATCCTTTCCCGGTGGCCACCGCCGTCACCGTGCGAAAAAACGCCACCATCACCATCCGCAACGGCAGTACCCAGCAGGCAGAAGTGGTAGAGCAGATCAAGACTCGCCATGCCTACGCGCGCAGTGAGACCGGTAGCCATGTCAAACCAGCCACCCGCATCGAGCGACGCGAGACCGCCCGCGAGACCGCTAAAGTGCCCGCGGCGACGCCAGCACCAGCGCGCCCGGTGATCGCTCCCGAGCTTGATCCCGCGACGCCGGTCCTGCACACGCCGACCAAACGACACCTCGCCACGTCTACCGTTGCCAAGGCTCCCGCCACCGTGCGCATCGAACAGAAGTCCGATCGCCTCGAGACGGTCGATGTCGCGGTCAAACCGGGTACCGGCACCGTGCGCAAAACCTCCAGCAATTCCTCAAGCCTTTAGACCATGCACGCGCCTGATCGCACCGCTCACGAGGAATGACCATGCCGTCGTCGCTTTCTGACCTGTTGCCTTCGCGGACGTCCGTGCTCGTTTTCCGTCCAGGCCGTGCGCTGGCCCGCAGCGCGACGACGATCGTCGAAGTGATGATCGCCTTGATGGTACTGTCCTTGCTGCTGACCTCGCTGGCATCCAGCTGGTTCACCTTGCGTTCGGTGCAGAAGCTGACGCAGGAGGACAACAAGGTCCATGAGCTCGCCCAGACCATCAGCGAGCGGATCATCGGTGCGAATTGGGATTGGCTGGGACGTGATCGACCGGACGAGGTCAAGATTGTTACGGATCCCGTGACCAAAAAGCCGGTTTCGGTGGTCGAACGGTACTGGCGTCGCTACGCGTGGTCCTGGCATCGCCGGGAGCTGCCGCGCGACACCGAAACCACCACCAAGATTCGTCTGCCTCCGCTCACCGATCGCGATTGGACCGCCGACGACTACACCCGTTTCCGCAACGATACGAAGGCTCCCATGACCCTCGTGGACGTCGACCGCGTCGACACCACCATTCCGGTCGGGCAGCGGGTGAATCCGCACAACCTGATCGACCTGGGGCTGCTCGACGGGCCGACTGGCCTGCCCAACCTGCAAGTCTATGTCGAATATTACCGCGCCAATGTGCTCGATGCGCTCTTCACCAAGCCTCTGGCGGACAAGACCGTGCCCTACTGGTCCGAGGTCGTCGCCGGTAAACTCGACCCGGAACTGATCC
>JANPLC010000360.1:0-2270 GCA_031426335.1 Planctomycetota bacterium | reverse complement strand
AAGCCGGCGCTTAGACGCGACGCCAGCGTCGGTTTCAAGTTGGGGCACCCCCAACAACGCGCCTCCGGCGCTGCCCCCGAAGTCATCCTCCTCTCACTCACTTCTGCTTCCCTGATCAACGGAGATCCCCATGCGTATTCGCTGGCGCGGCTTTGAACTCCCCACCCGGGTCGACAAGAGCGAAGGCTCTGGTCTGGCGAACTACGCCAAGTTCCACGCTGAACCGTTTGAGCGCGGCTTTGCCACGACCATCGGCAACAGTCTGCGTCGCGTGCTGCTCTCCAGCATCCAGGGCGCGGCTGTTCGTTCAATCCGCCTGCAGGGCGCGAACAACGAATTCACCTCGCTCGACGGCGTGCTCGAAGACGTCACCTACATCATCCTGAACATCAAGCGCCTGCGTCTGCGCCTGCACAGCGATGAGAACGTCGTCATCCGTCTGGAGAAGTCCTCGGCTGGTCCCGTGACCGCTGGCGACATCACCCCGCACCAGGATGTCGAAGTCATCAACCCCGATCTCGTGATCGCCACCCTGACCAAGGACGTGCGTTTCGTCCTTGAGATGGATGTCGGTTCGGGCCGCGGCTTCGTTCCTGCCGAAGCGCAGAAGATCGATGGCTCGCCGGTCGGCACCATCGCCATCGACTCGATCTACTCGCCGGTCCAACGCGTGTCGTTCCAGGTGAACACCACCCGTCTGGGCAAGCGTACCGACTACGAGGCGCTCGATCTGGAAGTGTGGACCGATGGTTCCATCACCCCGGAACTGGCCCTGGTCGAAGCGACCAACATCCTGCGTAAGCACCTCAACCCGTTCGTGAAGTACTTCGAGCTCGGTCGCGAACTCGAAGGTGGTCAGAACGTCGACCTGCAGGTCGAAGGCGACGGCGAGCGCACCGCGCTCCTCGGCCGTCAGATCAGCGTGCTCGATCTCTCGGTCCGTACCGAAAACGCCCTGCGTGCAGCCAACATCAAGCTCATCGCTGACCTCGTGGTCATGGACGAGTCTGAAGTCGGCGGCATCCGCAACCTCGGCAAGATCGCGGCCAAGGAACTGAAGAAGAAGCTCGCCGACCGCGGCCTCTCCTTCGGCATGCGTCTGACCACCAAGACCGAAGCCTGATAATCATTCATCGAATCGCATCCGCCGTTCACCGACTAGTACTGGACTGAGCCATGAGACATCTCGTCGACCATCGCAAACTGGGCCGCACCTCCTCGCACCGCTTGGCGCTGATGCGCAACTTGGTGGGCGCCCTGTTTGAAAACGGCCGCATCGTCACCACCTTGCCCAAGGCCAAGGAGGCGCGCCGCTTCGCTGAGCGTTGCATCACCATCGGCAAGAAGGCCATCGCGGCGACCGAACCGGATAAGCAGCTGCACTACCGCCGCATGGCGATGCAGGTCCTGCACAACCAGAACGTGGTCAAGTTGCTGATCGAGAAGGTCGCCCCCGCCTACAAGGAACGCGCCGGTGGTTACACCCGCGTGCTCAAGGCTGGCTTCCGTCTCGGCGACCATGGCGCCAAGGCGATCTTCGAACTCGTCTGAGTCGGTTCTGTCGAGATTTCCCTGGAACCGGGCGCTTATGCGCCCGGTTTCGTTGTTTCAGCCCGCCGTTCTTGCTGCAGTCAGCCAGCGTTGCGCCATGCAGCCATCGCAGTGCTGGTGTTTTTCCCATAATCGCATCGTGCAGGTCCCTAACGGGCGCATCGCTGCGCCTTGATTGTCGCCAGTCCGATCGAGACTGCACCCCTCCGATCAACCCCTTCCTCGGATTATCCCATGGCCCTCATCCCGCTTCGCCCGCTCCTCGACCACGCTGCCGCCAACAACTACGGCGTCGTTGCACTCAATGTGAACAACATGGAGCAGATCCAGTCGATCATGGAAGGCGCCCGCGCCACCAAGTCGCCGGTGATCATCCAGGCCAGCCGCGGCGCGCGGAAATACACCAACGACGTCTTCTTGCGCAACCTCATGCAGGCCGCTGTCGAGCTCTACCCCGAGATCCCCATCGTCATGCATCAGGACCACGGCAACGCGCCGGACACCTGCATCAGCGCCATCCGCATGGGCTTCACCTCGGTGATGATGGACGGCTCGCTCGAAGATGACGCCAAGACCCCCGCCGGCTACGAGTACAACGTCGCCGTGACCCGCGAAGTGGTGAACATCGCCCACTCGTTCGGCGTCTCGGTCGAAGGTGAACTCGGCGTGCTCGGCTCGCTCGAACACGGCGAAGGCGAGAAGGAAGACGGCCACGGCGC
>JANPLC010000359.1:0-11453 GCA_031426335.1 Planctomycetota bacterium | reverse complement strand
CATGGCTTCGATCGTGTCGGAACCGTTCGTAGGGAGGACTTCCGGACTTCCGGACTTCCGGACTTCCGGACTCATAGATTCATCCATGACTCGCCTCCGCATGGCGCGGAATGACCGCGCGTCGTTGATCACACCAATCGGTGTCCGAACACTGATGCGTCACACCGAGATCGCCGTGGACCTCGTCAAGGAAGGTGTTGTCGGCACCGCAGTGCACACACAGCCGGCGTTTGCCGCTGCCATCACGGAAATCCTCGGTGCGGAACGGTACGTCATCGAAGGCCAGCGGCTCGGCGCGGGTGTGTGGCGGGACGGCGTAGATCTTTTTCTCGCGGCCAGCGCCGAAGATGAACATGGTCTCGGCCATGTTCAGTTTGGGCACGTCCCAGCGCGGAATCGGTGACGGATCGATGACGTAGTGGCCGTTAATGCGCGTGGGATACCGGTGCGAGATGGTAATCTCTTTGAAGCGCACGAGGTCCTCGTAGAGCTTCACCAGCAGGCGGGCGTAATCCTTCTCGCCATGCATGACGCGGCGACGCGCCTCGCTCGACTCGACCACCACCAGCGAATCGGGATAGGGCACTTGCAAGACGAGGATCTGTTCAGCGGTCAGCGGACGTTCCGGAATACGATGACGCGTCTGCACGATGCTGGCGTCCTGGGTGCGCACCGTGGTGGTCACCCCTGGGCAGGTGGTGGTAATGAAGTCGCGCAGGTTCACAGCGTTGACCGAATCGTCGCTGCCCTGATCGATGACTTTGAGCACGTCGCGCGGGCCGATGAGCGCCAAGGTCAGTTGCAGGCCGCCGGTGCCGAAGCCTCGGCCGATGGGCATCTCACGCGAGGCATACGGGACCTGGTGACCTGGGATGGCCAGGGCTTTGAGCGCTGAGCGACGGATCTCCTTCTTGGCCGCGCGATCAAGGTATCCGAATTCGGTGCTCATGGCTGACCCTGGTTCTTGCGCGCGGTGCGCAGGCGATCGAGGTCTGACTGGAAGGTGACATAGTGCGGCATCTTGTAGTGCGTGCAAAAACCCATGCTTTCGATGCCGTCGACGTGCATCAGCACGAACTCCGGATCCTGTGCCGGATGCATGATGCCGTTGGCCAAACCTTGCTGCATGGTCTGGTCGAGGATCGCCATGCTGATGGCCTTGACCTCGTTGTGGCCGAAACACGCGCCGTAACCGAGGCCGAAGGTCGGCGGAGCTTTTCCTTTCTTGCCGGCATCAGCCGCGCCGTCGCTGTCGTGTTTGCCGAACATCGCCACCACTTCACATTCAGTCATCAGGACTTCGCCGGCCTCGATCGGTTCGCCGGTTTCCGGATGCGGCAGGAACACGGGCACATGACCGACGCGCAGTTCGGCCACCGTCGGGTGGATCTCGCCGTAGCCGCGCATGCTCGAATAGGCGATAGCAAGCAGGCCGCCGGTTTCGCCGCGTGCCATCGTCATGAGCGCGGCGGAACGTGGCGCCGGCATGCTCAGCGGCGTGCGGGTGATGTCGTGTGGTTCAGGATCGCCAGTTGGTTTGGCTGGCAGCAGGCCTTCGGCGCGCAGCGCGTCGAGCACCTTGGGAAAGCTGTCGGGCACCGGACGACCGGGACGTCCGGGTAGCCACGGTTGCAGCGCCTTGCGGAAGGCCTCGGGCGATTCGTCGAGCAGGTCGTAGCGCAGCAGACGGTGGCTGAAGTCTGCCGTCGGGCCGAGGTACTGTCCGCCAGGGACATCCTTGAACGCCGATGAAATGCGGCGGAAACAGCGCATCTGCGCGGTGTCGGGCAGGCTGATGTTATCCAGGCGCGGACGCGTCGAACGCCAGGCGCGCAGCAGGAACGACGCCTCCAGCGTGTCGCCCGCCGCTTGTTTCGCCGCGAGCGCGGCCAGGCGCGGATGGTGCACGCCGCCTTCCGACATCAGGCGCGAGACCAGTCCATGCAACTGGTCAGCAATGACGTCGGCCTCCAGTGGCTTCTGCACGTCGGCGGAACGCGCACGCAGCAGCTCCAGCGCCTGTGCTGCGCCGGTGATGGCGGACGCGCCGCCACGTATTGCGACATACGCCATCAGACACCTCCAACGATGCGGGTGGTGCGCGGCAGGGCCGCGACGTGGTGGTCATCCGCCAGCAGCAGATCGACGCCCATGGGGAAACGCCGCGTCCACTGGTTGCGCAGCGTGATCCATGCGGGATCGAGTCCGAGTACGCGCAAATCGCGGTGCTGGGGAATGCCCGGTCCCTGACATTCCAGCACCAGCGGCCCGTCACCCAGTCCGGCCACCATCACCAACACCGTGGCGCCCAGGTGCGGCTGATCGAGCGTGCCGAGGTGCGGATGGAACTCGGGAGGACGACTACCATCAGCAAGGATGTAGTTGGCGGTTTCCGCCGTTCCCCGCTGCGCCCCGATGAAGGGCCAGTGTTCTGACGCCAGCAGGTGATCGGGATCGGCGAGGGTGACTGCGCCATCCAGCAAGGTTGCCGCGACCAGCATCCACGCCGGCTGTTCGCCCGAAGACAGTTGGTGGACGCTGGCGGGACGCGCGGTGGCCTGCAGCAACGCGCGGTAACAAGTCTGCTGGGCGCCTTCATTCCAGACGGTGTCAGTGCGCATCGCCGGGCTCCTCGTTCTCTTCCTCGTCATCGCGGGCCGTGCTTAGCAAAGCGAAGTCGACCCGCGTGCGATCGAGCAGCGCACGACGACGATCGTCCGCGGCAGCACGGCGTATCGCGCCTTCCTCGACCAAGCGCCGGACCTCGGCTGCGCCAGGCAGGTCAGCGGCCAACACCGCATCGCAGACCGCCAGGGCCGCCGCCAACTCGGCGTCGTCATCCAGCACTCGCGCGGCGCCGCGTCCGCTGCGGCCAGCGGCGGTGGTGACTTCGACGCGGGCTTCGGCGAGGGGGACCTCGCCCAGGTGGAAGCGTTCGCCGAGCACCGCATCGCGTAGCGTCAGCAGCGCGAGGCCTTCCTGAGCCGGCGCGAGTGCTTTCACCGTGCAACCGCTGGTGGCGAGGGACGCGACGGCCATCACCGCGGACTTGGGATGTGCGGTCAGCGCACGCAGCCAGTGAGAGCGGGGGGTCATAAGAGTTTGCTCCGCATGCGGCCAACCACCTGCTCCAACAGCAAGACCGTCAAAAAGATGGCCAGCAGGATGGTTGCGACGTGGTGATAATTGAAGAGTTCGAAACGGCCCTTCAGTTCGAGGCCGATGCCGCCAGCGCCGACCAAACCGATGACGGTCGCGGAGCGGATGTTGCGTTCAAAGATGTACTGCAGGTAGGCGACGTACTGCGGCCACACCTGCGGGATGATGGCGTAACGCAGCATCTTCACGCGATTGGCGCCAGCGGCGGTGAGTGCTTCCTGTGGGCCGCGGTCGGCGTTCTCAATGTCGTCGGCGAAGAACTTGCCGAAGAAACCAGCGCAGTGCAGGCCGAGCGCCAATACGCCCGCAATCGGCCCGAAGCCGTAGGCCAGCACCAGAATCATCGCCAGCACCAGTTCCGGCATCGCACGCAGGAAGCTGCTGATGCCACGCGCGATAGTGTAGAGCACCGGATGTGGCGTGAGGTTGCGCGAGCCAAAAAAAGCCAAGGGAATGGCGATCAGCACCGCGATGAGCGTGGCCCAGAACGCGATCTCCACCGTGATGATCATCAGCATCACCACATGGCCGAGGTAGCCGATGGGCTCGACCAGCACCTCGATGGTCGACACCACTTTCTCCATCTGCAACGTTTCTGGGTTGAGGATGGGCTGAATGCTCTCGCGTTGTTCCAAATGCGAGAACCACGGCAGGTCGTCGCGATTGAAATCCTGGATCAGCGGGACTTCGGTCTCGTTGCTGATCTGGAATGGGAACAGGCCGCTGACAAAACGCGCGGTACTGCGGCCAACCTGCGACGACTCTTTCAAACCGACGCTGGCCACCGCGTACTCGGCGGTCTCTGCTGTCATGCGATCGAGCTCCATGCGTTTGGCCGAGATCGCCATGATCACCGCGCCGACCAACAACACGCCGATCATCCACGGGGTGATGGTGGGGTGCAGGGTCCATTCCGCGGGTGGACGGCGTGGGCGCTCAGCGCTGCTGTTTGGCGTGACGGCCTCGCTCATGTTTGTGCCGTAGCGGTAGCGGGCGCCGGCTGGCGGGCATAGATGCGTTCGAGCACCGGTTCCGTCAGCGCTGCCGGCGGCCCGTCAAACACAATGGCGCCGCGGTTGATGCCGACGATGCGGTCAGCGAAATCACGTGCGAGGTCGACCTGATGGAGCGAGCAGAGCACCGTGGCGTTCTCACGCTGGGACGCTTCGCGCAGCAGCGCCATGATGTCGCGGCTGATTGACGGATCGAGGCTGGCCACCGGTTCATCCGCCAGCAACACCGCCGGACGCAGGATGCAGGCGCGGGCGATGCCGACGCGTTGTTGTTGCCCGCCGGACAGTTCACCGGCGCGGCGGTAGAGGTGTTCCTCCACCAGGCCGACCTGGGCGAGCAGGTCGCACGCACGACGGCGCAGTGCGAGCGGATGGAAGCGGGTCAACGCACGCCAGGTGGGCAACTGCGAGAGCGAGCCATTGAGGACGTTGGTCAGGACATCAAGACGCGGGCTGAGGTTGAAGGCCTGATGCACCATGCCGACCTGTCGGCGGATGGTTGAGAATGAGCGGCGTTCGACCTTGCGACCGGCGACATGGACCTCGCCGCTGCAGGGCGTGGTCAAGCCGACGACACAACGCAGCAGCGTCGACTTGCCCGAGCCCGACGGCCCGAGCACGACGCAGAACTGGCCCTTGGGTACGTGCAGATCGACACCTCGCACTGCCTGTGTGCCGTCGGGGTACCGCTTCGCGACGCCGGTGAACGACACCATCACGTCGTGTGGGCGGTTGATGACCCCAGGCATATTGCGCGCGGTGAGCAGGCCACCAAACAAGGTGTCAGCAGGAGCGAGGGTGGTCATGAAGATCCTTTGGACGGGAATCGGCGGGCTTTGGTTCGGTAACCGCAGAGACGCAGAGGCAAGAGGAGGGCCGCAGAGCGGAAGGGGGAAGGGCTCGAGATGGTTCGGTAGCAGTTCGGAGCCGCAGAGATGCAGGGCAGGAGGGTCACGCAGTGAGTCGTCTCTGCGGCCCTCCTCTCACCTCTGCGTCTCTGCGGTTGCCTTCAATTTTCCTGGTTCCGCTATCTCACTTCGCCGCGCCGGCCTTGGTCAGGATCGCGGCCTTCACCTGATCGGTGACCGCGTCGAGTTTGCCCACCGCTTCGACCATCAGTTCTTCTTTCACCGTGGTGTCGTAGCGCTCGACCTTCTTGCCGCCGTAACCGCGGATCATGTCAGGCGTGATGCCGGGGGCCTGGTGCACGCTGCCGAAGGCGTCGCGCAGCTTCTGCTTGGTTTCGGCGGACAGCCCGGTGTGCATCGCCAGCGGCGGGTTGGGGATGGGGATGCTCTTGGCCAAAACTTTGAAACGCGTTGGGTCGATGGCGTTCTGCTTCACCGCTTTTTCGAAGGAGTCGAAGCTGGCGGCGCATACCTGGACTTTGCCCTCGTTGAGCGCCGAGAGGCTGTTGGCGTGGCTGCCGGCCATGACGATCGGACCGAGGCCGTTGATCAGGTCGACCTTCTCCGCCAGCAGCATGGCGACGGGGTAGTTGAAGCTGGAGGTCGAGTTCACATCGCCGAGCGCGATGCTCTTGCCCTTCAGATCGGCGAAACTGTTGATGCCACCGTCGGTGCGCACGAAGATACCGCTGTAATAGACGCTCGCGCCTTTCTCCACCGACACCGCCAGCAGTTCGGCGGCGCCACGTTTGCGCACCGCCATGTAGCTGACCGCGCCGAAGAAACCGATCTCGACCTGGCCATTCGACATCGCCTCGATCACCGCGCCGTAGGACTGGCCGACCTTCACGTCGAACATCAGGCCGGTGGATTTGCTCACCGCGTTGAACAGCGGCATGAAGTCGCCTTTAGTGCCACTTTCGGTGCCACCGTCGGCTGGAATCAGCATGACGCGCAGTGGCTTGTCAGCACTGCCGTCATTCAATTGCACGGCGTGGAGGGGGCTGACGCAGCAGAGCGCCAGAGCTAGGAGGAACAGGACGGAGCGCATGGGTTTCCTTGAAAAGGGAGTGAAGGAAAAGCGGGAGCGGTTGTTGGTGGCTTCAAAACGCGAACTGCAGCTGCACACGATCGGCGCGAAAGCGGCTCAGCGCATATTCCCCAGGTGTGCCATCATCGACGATGCGGTTGATGGTCTTCACCCGCAGGACCGGACGGTTGCGCGGCATGGACAGCAATTCGGCGTCGTCGCCCAGCGGCAACGCGGCGGTCACCAGGCTTTCCTGGCGGGCCAATTGGGTGCCGTAGTTGGCCAGCAGCAGGCCATGCAGCGAGCCACCGTCGTAGGCCTCCAACAGGCCAGGAAAACGCGACGCGGGCAGGAAGTGGCCGATCAGCACCAACGGTACGGAATCGGCCAGGCGCACGGTTTCGATCCACACCACCGGATCACCCGCGTGCAGTCCCAGGCGTTTCGCCACGCCGCCCTGGGCGGGGATGAGTTGTTTGCGCACCAAGCGGCTATCGGCGGTATGTCCCAGGCAGGCGACGGTGGAGGTGAAACGTGTGGTGCTGCCGATGGGATAGGCGATCGGATCACGCAGGATGAAGACCCCGCGTCCGTGCCGACGCTCCACCAGTCCGACATTCACCAGTTCATCCACTGCCCGGCGCAGAGTGTGGCGATTGACGCCAAAACGCGCGGCCAGCTCTGGCTCGGGTGGCAGGGCGTTACCGGCCTTGCCGGTGGCAGCGAGCTCGCGTTCGAGTTCCATGGCAATCTGCCGGTAGCGCGCTTCGCCGGGTTGGTGGTTGAGGGCGAACAAGCTCATCTAGACGTCTCCATCGATGGTGGAGGTCTACGTCCGTGATGTTGAGCCCCGATGAACAGTGCCGGTGGATTTCAGGAAGAGCGGATCTCAGGAAGAGCGGATTTCAGGTAGGCCGGCTCACACCGCGGCCAGGCGCCGCCCGGTGGTGAACGACAAACGCGTCATCAGCGGGCGGAAATGTTCCAGATCAGGCGTCGGCGCGCCGCTGACCTTGGCGTCGTCATCGTAGCGCCGCAGCCGCAGCGCCTCCTCAGCCCAGGTCACCGACATGAACGCGGCACCTTGGCCCTGCGTCAGCGGACCACCCTGGATCTCCAGGCTCTGCCGTGACGCGGGAGACAAGGCATCGAGGTAGCCAGGTTCATTGGTGCACAGGTACCGTTTGGCCGTGACATGCAGACGGATCGGCGTGAGCACCGCCGGGGGGAACAAGTGCGCGAGCTCGCGCACCGCCAGCAGTTCATGCACGTCATCCAGGCCACGATCGGCAGCGTCTTCGCCCAGATCATGCACCAGATGGCCCAAGTCATGCAGCAGGCAGGCGACGACCAGGCTGGGGGCAGCGCCGTCGCGTTCCGCCAACCACGCGCATTGCAACGCGTGCTGGCGTTGGGTCACGGATTCGCCGCCATACCACGCTTCGCCGCGATCGTCGTAGAGGCGGATGATGTCGTTGACGGTAAGGGGCATGATGGCCTCCGCAGTGGTTGCGGCAAACCATCACGCCCGGTGTGAAGCCTTGACCAAGAAAACACCCCACCGTCTGTGACGGTGGGGTGCTTGGATAACCTACAAATGAAACCGAATTCAGCTGAAACCGACGACTGATCTCAGGATCAGAAGTTGATGTGGTGCTGGAGACGGATGATGGTCGCGTCGCCCGAACCCTCTTCCGATTCCCACAGCGACACAGCGAGCTGCAGCTTGTTGTCGTGGCCATTGAGGTAGTAGTTCACGCCAATGTCGATCTGGGTGCCCGAGCCGCCGGAATCGTTACCCGTGGATCCGTAGGCAGCATTTGCGCCCAAAGCCACGTTATTGTCGTTGTAGTTGACAGTCTCATCCGCATCAGTGTTTTCATCGATGATCTGGTAACGCAGGACCGGTTCGAGAACTTCATCACCCACCGGGAAGGCGTAGCCGGCCTGGAGAACGATGAACTCCGAATCCACATCGGCGGCGGTGGCCCCTGCATTGGCCTCGAATTCAGTCGTGCCAGTGCGGTACTCGGCGTAAGCCGAGAGACCGTTCAGCCAGAACATGACGTCTACACCATAAGCTGTCAGGTTCTGCGCACCCTGCTGAGCGCCAGCGGTGATCGGATCAGCGTCGGCCATACGCATGTCTTGGTTGGTGCCATAGCTCACGCCGATGTTCAAACCCTGGCCCTCTTTACCGACAAACGATTCCGCGCGCTTCTTGATGAACCAATCCGGCGAGAAGGAGAACTCGGCACGGATGCCGTAGTAGAAGCCTTCTTCCTCGGTCGCGTTGGTGGTACTAGTGTCCTTCTGGGCGGTGTTGGTGTTGTTCTGCAAATCGGCAGCGATGAGGAAGACCGGGTGGTAGAAGCGGTAACCAGCGCCCACACCGCGCGGCGCCAAGTAGGTGCCGGCAGCATTGTTGTTGGGGAGGAACTCGCGCGAGGAGCTCATCGCCGCGTCGCTGGGGTTCTGATAGGGCTTGTTGAGGCCGAAGGTGATGCCGTGGCTCATCCCGTCGCCCATGTCGAAGCCGCGCTCCAACCAAGCGTAGCGCAAGTTGATCGGGCGGGTTCCGTTGCTGCTCACATTGTCGACATTGTCGGCGTTGATCGCGAGTTGGCCCTTCCAATTGGTGCCATACTTGAAGTTCATGTATACGCGTGCGCGGCGGATCATGAAGTCGACCGCGTCGTCAGTGGCACCCGGAGTTCCGCTCTGGATGCGGTAATCGCCGCCAGTCGTGCTGGTGGCATCATTCATCTGCGCGCGGGTCTGCAGGCGGACGCCTGGGGTGAGGCTGACCACGTCGTCTTTGATCGACACGGCGTAGGTGGAAGGAGCCACTGCGCCGAGAATGGCGAGAGCGGCGAGGGTTTTGACGGGATGCTTCACTGATGAATCTCCTTGGTTGCTTCGGGAAGGTTCCCTGGGGTGTTGCGGCGGGATGCTGTCCTGCTTTATGAAGAAACAATGAAGCCAGGGACGATTTCACGCAAACCCGTTCGCCTGAGGCAGCTGTCGCCTTTCGGGCAACTGGCGAAGGGAGGCACGTCAGCACCAGGTGATGGCGTGACGATCGCGATGATCGTCAGCCGCTCAGGCGGTCCGGAGTGTCTGCTCGACGAGATCGGGAACTGCGTTCCCGCAGATACCGCCCATCAAGCAGTGAAACAGGGGATCGCACGGATTGCGTCCCGGTTGCAGCGCGCAGTGAAGACGCACGTGCGCGAGGGCCGCGGATCTGTTGTCGTACTTCCTGCGTCGAGCGACGGATCACGGACCGCAGTGTCCTGGCCCTCATCCGACTCTGGCTGGCGGTGACCCGGCGAAACGCAGCACGCCTCGTGCGGGAACGCCACTAGGGTGGAGTCATCTCTCCGCTGCTGGCGAAACTGTACCTGCACTGGTTGGATAAACTCTTTCACCGTGCGGATGGACTGGTGCGCTACGCTGACGACTTCGTCATCCAGGTGAAAGACCTCAGCGACCGGCTGCGCCGGACTGTGTTCTATCTCAGAGAAGTCAGTCGAGGTGTCCCGACAACCGCAACGCCGTCACTACTTCCGCCACCGCCGTCGAGCGATTGAGCGCGTACAGATGCAGCCCGGGCGCACCGGCGGCAAGCAACGCCTTGCAGAACTGCACGGTGTAGGCGATGCCCGCGCGCCGTACGGCGACGACATCATCCGCGAGGGGAGCGAGCTGCGCGCGCAACGTCTCCGGAATCGTCGCACCACAGGTGACGCAGAACCGTTCCAACGATTTGAAGTTCGTGATCGGCAGCACCCCAGGGATGATGCGCGGCGCGTAACCCAAGCGCGTGGTCAGGTGCGCCATCAACTCCAGGTAGGGCTCGACCGTGAAAAAACACTGGGTGATCGCCGCGCTGGCCCCGGCCTTGAGCTTGCGCTCCAGGTTGGCCCAGTCGGCCTCGCGACTGACGGCGTCGGGGTGTTTCTCGGGAAATGCCGCACAGGTGATGGCGAACCGACCATCGGCGCGGATGAGATTGATCAGATCAAGGGCGTAAGCACAGCCGCCATCAGTGGGGGTGAAACGGGTCTCGCCCTTCGGCGGATCACCACGTAGCGCCAGCAGGTTGGCGACGCCGGCCTTGGCATAGTCGTCGAGCAACGACTGCAGGTCGGCCTTCGTGGCGTTGACGCAGGTCAGGTGCGCCATGGCCGTGATGTTGGCTTTGGCCTGGATGTGCTCGACGATCTCGCGGGTCTTGGCCCGCGTACCACCGCCCGCGCCGTAGGTCACCGAGACGAAATCCGGCCCCAGCGGGGCCAACTGGTCGATGGTGTCCTCCAACGTCAGCCACGACCGCTCATTCTTCGGCGGGAAGAACTCAAACGAGAGCGTACGGGCCTTGGCGGCGAACAATTGGTCGAGGCGCATGGCAGGATGGTGGGTGTAGGCATCGCTCCATCAAGATGCAGCGATGAACCCAAGCCTGACAAGGTCTTCACCGCGTCTGCATGTGAGGACAAACTGAGGGAGGAAGCCGATCAATTGAGCGCGGGGAATTTGCGTGAAGGACGCTTTGGAGAGTCCGTATTCCACCAGGCAATCGCGCCTAACGCCACCGCCAAGAGTTGTCCAGCGTACTGTTCCCTCTGCGTCAGCTTTCCGCCAACTGCTAGCTGCCACTTGAAGTAGGTAGAGCGCGTGGCTAGTTTTCCCTGGCCTCAGGTTGCATTACCCCAGCGTGCGTTCATGCGAGGAGTTCGGATGTCGAAGCCATTCATGACCTTGGCGATGTCAGTTGGCATCGGGGGGTTCCTGGGTCTGACAACGGTTGCCCCCGCCCTCGGTGAAGACCTCAAGATCGCCGAATTTGACTATATCCGCCTCCAGGCGAGCTTCGGTGCGGTAGAAGCACCTGACGTCGAGGAGGACTCGACCGACAACAATGGCGTCAATACCAACTACGAATGGAACGGTGGACGGGAATCCGGCTACCAGGCTGCCCTGACCCTCCTCCTCGGCCGCGGCCGAATGGGCGAAGGTGGCTGGCAATGGGGCGGCGAATTTGTCTATGGCCACTACGACATCACTCCGAGCGGCTTCAATGTGAACGGCGTTGATTTTGAAAATCAATCCGGCAGCGAACTCACCCATCAGACCATCGGCATCAACCTCATCGGCGGCTACCAATGGGGCCTGAATGACCTGACCGAGTTCAGCGGCTTTGTCGAACTCATGCCGCACATCGGTGGTGGTATCGCCTTTGCCGAAAACGAAGTGCACACGCTGAATGGCGGCATCGAGCAAGAACGCGGCGTTGGCACGTACTTCGAGGTCGGTTTGCGCGTGGGTGCCTACATCACC
>JANPLC010000358.1:0-7495 GCA_031426335.1 Planctomycetota bacterium | reverse complement strand
TTGGTCTTGAAGGCCGTGCGGTGCACACACTCATGCATCGCTGCGAACATCGTCGCCAGTGCGATGCCGTAGAGCAGCAGCGCCGGCACAGCGATCCATAGCGGCATCGGTGCCATCCTTGGAAGCGGGTACCAGTATCCGAGCCACAACGTGCCCATCACCAACAGGAACAACAGGTGGCCACTCAATCGCCACCACGCTGGACCATCGCGGCGAGTGAGCACCTCCTTCAATTCTGCGGGTGTCAGTTTGAGCGGATCCACGCCATCAGTGGTGAGGTCGGGAGAAACTATGGCATCGGGCGAGGTGGACATGGCGGGCTGCTGTGTCGACTATCTGTTCGCCGGGCCGCCACCGGCGCAATGTTGTTCGCCGCAGCAGTAACGAAGGGCCGGTGCAGCACAGCACTTGGAAGCTCCACGGCGCAGCCGTCACGCAGGACCGCCCTGTGCGCTCCGAATTTTCGTTCTCAAGGAATCCTAGCGGCGAAACACCGAGTCCCGCTAGTTTTCGCGACCTTACTCGCTGACCGAAGAGCCCAGACCAGGGTACCAGGAAATGGTTTTCCCCGTGCTATTGGTAAAGCTCACACCTTCGGAAGAGATGGTGCTGCGGGTGCCGGTATTGGCGTTCGCCTTGTGGGATGAAAATCCACCGCGTTGTTGTGCGGCGGTGATCAAGTTGACCAACACCGGACCGCCCTCCAGACCGGCGTTGCCGAACGCGTCGGTAAAATAGCGACCAGGTTGGATTGGCCCAAGCAAGTGCTGCAGGTAGAGCACATCGAAGACATGGAGTTCGCGGCCATTGGTGAAGATCCCCGTGCCGCCACCAGAAGCGTTCGCGGGAACCGGGCCTCCGAGTTTGAGACCGGGAGGCAGGATCGCCACGACCGGGCCGTTC
This sequence comes from Planctomycetota bacterium, assembly GCA_031426335.1. GTDB lineage: Bacteria > Planctomycetota > UBA11346 > UBA11346 > UBA11346 > BOG-1363. The sequence continues at coordinate 6,592 of JANPLC010000358.1, read as the reverse complement.
CAGGCGCCGAACGCTCCACACATGGGATCGTACCAATACTTACCATCAGGCAGACGCGTGCCTGTCGCCGCTTCCAACTGGGTAAGCGTGGCGAATCCGTCCGCGTCCAGGGCGTGCCCATTGAACTGAATCGAGCGAGCGGCTGGTGCGGTGGGAGCGATCGGCGTGACCGGATCCTCGCCACATGCGCAGAGCATGACGGTAAGGCAGAGCGCAAGGAGGATCATCTGCATGGCGACCTCGCAATCGGGGTGGTCAGGGAGCGGATAAAGCTTCTCGTAGCGTGGTTCGCGTTACTTCGCCGGCTGAAACGTCACCCCGTGCACGTAGAGATTGAGATCGTACTCGTTCTCTTTGTAGACGTCGTTCAGGAACTCGATGGCGATCTTATGTTCGCCGGCGGTCAGGCCGGGCGCCTTCACCACGTACTCTTTTGCCTCGGTAGAGGTGCAGGTGACTTCGCTGCCCACCACGTGGCCATCCACGCTCACGGAGAATTTGGCCTTCTCGCCTTTGGCCTCGTCGCATGCCGCACTGATGATGATTTGGTAATCGCCATCACCACTTAGCCGCACCGGCAAAGTCATCGCGCCACCGGAGTAGAAAAACAGGCGACTGCCATTGTCGTCATAGCCGAACAACTCGGCATTGTCGGTCGGGCCGGCGAAGCCATGCAGATCAACGGTGGCTGGGGCTGGTGCGGGCTTTGCCGTGCTTGTAACGGTGGGGGCTGCGGCGGTGGTTGGGCTTGGTATCGCAGGCGTCGACGGCGCACTCGTGGACGGCGTCGTCGGAGCCGACGGCACAGCGGCGCGATTCGAACTGGTGGTGCAGCCAACGAGAGCGAGCAAGGGGATGAACAGCAGAGGCACGCGCATGGGACAAAATCCTTAACGTGGTAGGAACGGCGGGAGTGTGAACGGTGCCGGTGCGGTTGCGAGCACGGGGATCGCGGAGGACGGCGGAGCAGCTCAGACGGACGTGGTGCCGTCAGCGGTTTGCACCGGCGGGTTGAGCCGGGATAAGCCGGCGGGCGTTATCGGCACTGAGAGGGGCGGGAAAGGTGTGAAATCGTCTGGCCGTGAGATGAGCTCGAAGACGAATGAGGGCGAACGGTTCCCTGGAGCCATTTCCCCATGAGGTGCGGGGAGTACTCAGTCTATCTCAGTGCGCTCTGGAGACTGGTGGAGGCGAGGCGTGCAAGTGCGTCCGGCCCAACGGGCTCTTCGGGCTGCCACGGCAACCACGCGGTGCGTGTCGCATGTTTTTCGACGACCTCGCGCAGGTAACGATGCTCTGTCTCTTCACGGCGTTGCAGCAATGGATCGCAGGATCCACTGTTGAGCAGGCTCGCATTGATGACCCAGGCGAAGGGTTCGATGTGGGCACGGCGTAGGTCTTCTTGCAACGCTGCTGCCTCATGCACTGGGGTCGCCTCGGGCAAGGTGATCAGCAGAATATGCGTGAAGACGGGATCGCGGAGACGCTCCAGCAAACGCAGGACTTCTTCTGGCTGGGTGGTGCGTGCCTGACGCTCCAGTTCGCGCTGATACGACTCGCTGGCATCCAGCAACAACAACGTGTGCCCGGTCGGCGCGGTATCGAGCACGACAAAGCGGTTGGATCCACGGCCCACTTCGCGGGCAAAGGCGCGGAAGACGGCGATCTCTTCGGTACACGGCGAACGCAGATCTTCTTCCAGCAAGGCACGACCGGCCTCGTCCATGGCCGGCCCTTGCTCGCGCATGACATCCGCTTGGTAGGTGGCCGTTTCAATCGCGGGATCAATTTTGCTGAGCGTGAGCCCTTGCACTTGACCGGCCAAGGTCTGCGCCACGTGTGCGGCGGGATCGGTGGTACTGAGGTGCACCTGATGGCCGCGCCGCGCCAGCATGACGGCGATGGCGGCGGCGACGGTGGTTTTACCCACGCCACCTTTGCCCATAGTCATGATCACACCGTGGCCCTGCCGCTCGATGGTGGCGACCAGGGCTTCCAGGCTCTCCATTTCTGGCGGCGTCCAGCGGTCTTTCGGCTGCGCTCGTGCTCCAGGTGCGACTTCAATCCCGCCTCCGAGTAACAGCCGTAATCCGCCGATGCCGAGAATGTTGATCGATCGCAAGGGGACGGCGAAAGTCGGCAGGCTGCGGATGAACTCAGCCGATGATGACAAGGCGGACAATCCGCGCTGCTGCATCGCCTGGGTTATCACGTCGTCGGCACAGGTCGTGGTGAATATACCATTGATGACCAAGCATTGGTTATTCATGCCCAGGGCGCGCAGTTCTTTGGACGTACGCTCGGCCTCACGCAGGGCGGCACGCTGCGGACGGCTCACCAGCACCAGGGTCGTGGCGGACGTATCGGCCAGGATCTTGACCGTTGCCTCATAGATGCCGCGTTGCTTTTCCAGGCCAGCGAGCGGACCAAGACAGGACGTGCCGCTAGTGTTCTTGGCCAGGAACTGATCCCACGCCTTCGCCAGACTCATCAGCCGCAACGTGTGACCCGTTGGTGCGGTATCGAAGATAACGTGATCATAGTCCTTGGTCATCGCCGTATCGCCGATGAGTCCGGAGAACTCATCGAATGCCGCGATCTCGACGGTGCAGGAACCCGACAGTTGTTCCTCCATACTTTGCAAGGCTGACTCCGGCAGCACGCCGCGCATCGGTCCGATCAAGCGTTCACGATACGCCGCTGCGGCGGCAACCGGGTTGATGTTGATCGCCTGGAGGCCCGGCGCACCGGCAACGGCTGTGGGCGTGCTGGTCAGAGCGGTCTCCAGCACTTCATCCAGATTCGAGGCGGGATCGGTGCTCACCAGCAACACGCGCTTGCCTGCCTCAGCCAGTTTCAGCGCAATCGCGCACGACAGCGACGTTTTCCCCACGCCACCTTTGCCGGTGAAAAACAAAAAGCGCGTCGTCGTTGCGGGATCTGGCTGATAACTAGCCAACTTCACGATAACGCCTCGGCCTTGTTGCCGAGCGCCTCGCGCACCATGGCTGAGCGCTCTTCGGCGTTGGGATAGCGGCCTTGGACCTGGACCTTCCCGTCCACGAGGATCAGCGGCAGGGCGCTTTTCCCTGCTTGTTCAAGCAACGCTTTGACCACCGAATTTTCCGCAAAGGCCATCGGCCTTTGGCCAAGGTTATAGCGTTCGACAGCAATGCCGTGCTTGCTGAGTCGCGTCAACAAGGTGGACAAATTGACGAGGTCAGGATCGATGCCGGTGCCACAAACACCCGTGGCACAACAGAGCGGTGGATCATAAACCTGGATGGTCTTCATGGCGTGTTCGCTTTCACAGGGGGTGTCTGCAGTTCAATGGCACAAGCTCAGTCCGCGAAGCCATTGGTGAGAGAACGCGAATTCCTAGGAATGCATTGTGCGCGATAAGGATTATACTCACACCGAGTGACGATCGATTATTTCGTCGCAGAAAAGCATGTCGTTTCTCAGCGCATGCGATCTGTTTTGGCGAAGTATTTTTTCGCATAGGCGATGATCTGTCGGTCAGTTGGGTGATCGACTGTTTCGACTCCGACGATCTTTGACACCATGACTTTTTCATGCTGGTGGATGTATTTTATGAATTGCAGCTTAGCCGTTGAGGGGCCAACAACTAGGACGCTATCAGCAGCTTCGATCGCGCGCGCGACTTCGATAAAAAACTTGCGGTCATCTTCGGGATGCGCCTGAACGCCGTCCACCCCTAATGGGTGATTATGATGAACCGGACGATGAGCCTTGAGGGTCTCTTCATCGACTCGGTCAGGATCGACATGGAAGATCCGTGCTTCGCGGTGATCAATCCAGACGGCAATGTGAGTCGGCATGGGGATGCTCCTTGGATGGGAAAACGACACGTGTGAATCGCGCCCGAGCAGGAGGATGTCGCAGCCCGAGCATACCCGCCGCGCCCGTGAGGCAGTGCTAGAGTGCGACGCCAATGACGATTGCGAGGCGCCTCGTGGGACTGCTTATGGTAGGGGCTGGCGTAGTGACAGGGTCATGGCCACTGGGAGCCATAACCATGCCAGTGACTGGATGCCAGCGTCGCCTATGAAAAGAAGTAATTCAGCGATGGAATTCCGAAGCCTCGTCTGGGCAACCGCCATTTTGAGACGTAGACCTCACAAATCGATCACGCATCGGGCGGCGAATGGTTTGTTTCTCCTTCGCCACCAACGGTCTGCCGCCAAGTGGTTCTCATGTTTGGAGATCGCCCCTGCACTATGCAGTGTCGAATTGCCCCGCATTGCGGCTTTCGCACGATGCCCGAGATGGCGTGCTCGTTTGAAATGCGGACGCACCACCGCCGTTAGTGACCGCTAGCAACCTACCCGTATGAGGTGTTGGCATGGCACGACGGTGACTAGACAAGTGGGCAATCCAGTCATTGGGAGCCTCAACTCGGCGGCGTCGACTCATGGTGGTGGCCTATGGTCGCGGGATCGCGATGGTGCAGTTTCTCATCCCGGGAAAATCTACGGTGGCCACCACTGCCGATACGCCATTCGACTCGTGTCCGGAGCGCTTCCGGAGAAGCAGCGATGCCCCATGAAATTCAAGGACTACTACCGGACCATGGGTGTCGACCCCGCGGCCACGGCGGTGGAGATCAAGCACGCTTACCGAAAACTGGCAAAGAAATATCATCCGGATGTCAGTAAGGATTTGAAGAGCGTCTCGCAATTCACCGAACTTGGCGAGGCCAATGAAGTCCTCAAAGATCCCGGGCGGCGAGCGGCGTATGACCGTTTACGCGCCGGCGGTTGGCGTGAGGGACAGGAGGTCGATGCGCCGCCCCCGGCGCAAGGATTTTATCACAACGGCGGCCCAGACCAGGGTGGCCAGGGTGATTTCAGCGACTTCTTCCAATCGCTATTTGGCCGACAGCCACCGGGTGGACGGCAGCAGCGCGGTTTCAATCCCCAAACGATGGACGAGCGTGGCGAGGACATCAATGCCACGTTCGCGGTGAGTTTAGATGATGCCTACCACGGTGTTGAACGGCAATTCACCCTCCAAGGTCCGTCGATCGGGGAGCATGGTGAACCGGTCAGCCGAGTGCGAACTATTTCGGTCAAAATTCCTGCAGGAATCACCAGTGGAACCAAAATGCGCCTGCGTGGCCAGGGTCATCCAGGGACGACCACCGACCTGAACGGCGATCTCTACCTGGAGATCACGCTAGTCCCGCACCGATTGTACCGGGTTGACGGTCGCAATCTGTTGCTGGAAGTCCCGATTGCCCCGTGGGAAGCCGTTCTCGGTGCCCAGATCTTGGTACCGACCATGGGTGGCAAGGTGACCGTGACCATCCCTGCCGGAGCCCAGGAGGGCCAAAAACTTCGCCTCAAAGGCCGTGGTTTACCCGGAGAACCTCCCGGTGATCAGCTCCTGACACTCAACGTCGTCGTGCCGGCGTCCGCCAGTGACAAGGCGAAGGTTTTGTATCAGGATCTGGCTACCGAGTCAGCATTCGCTCCACGAGTCGCATTGGGAGTCTAGTGCTTCGACAAAGCGATAATGAATGGTTCGGTGCCAGCGTCATGGGCTCCTGGCCGAAGATGTGCAGGAACTGGTTCCGAGTGTCTTGCGCAACTTGGTAAGCCCAGCGCACAAGCCGAGGGAAAAGTATGCCATAGGAAGGAACGCGGCGTAATTGAGCAGAGTTGGATGGTAGAGAACCCGGCAATGACACGACAGGCAATCCTAATTGTCGCCAGACACCCGTACTGCGCAGAAATCCGTGCTCACCGAAACCACTCTCGACACCGAGCAATCCCGGCCAAAATCGCAGCCTGAGATAACGTCCGAATAGTTGCGCAAATTTGAAACGCGGCCTCTGGCCAGTAGGTGTTCAGGTGCAAACCGGCGAACGCTCAGCCAAGTGATCATTGTGAATCCATGCCGGTTCGCCCTGTCTGCCGTTCCCTGTAGGCCGCCACCAAGTCGCGTGCTGGTTGCGAAACACGCGCGAAAAAAGCCCGCAATCGCGACCAGGACTCGATGCGCGGCACCAGCTGCTGGTCAGAGCGATGCTCCAGTCGCCCATGCGCGTGATGTAGTCGCGGCGCAATTCCTGGGGGATGAGGATGGGCGGCTCGCCGCCTTCAATGACCGGGATGTTCGCCAGCAACCTGGCCATACGACCGTTTCCATCGGCATAAGGATGGACGGTGGTGAAACCCAGGTGCAGGTCGGTGTAGGTGGCCAGTGGATCGTCAGGTTTCTGACGTCGTGCACCGTTGAGCATCTCTAGCCAGTTATCCATCAGCGCCGGAACGTGCTCGGGGCTGGCGTAATCGTGCCACTGCGACGTCCCCGTGGACAGCAGTGCGGTCGAGCCATTGTTTTCCACCTTCCACCGACCGACCGGGTTGAAGGCGTCCATGACCAGCTCGATCTGGACTGCACGGTGGATCTGGTGGAGATCGTCGGCGGAGACCCGCCGGCGCTGGTCGATGATCGCATAGACCATATCGATGGCTCTGGCATGGCCGATGATTTCCTGGTGGTCCTTGAGCGGCTTGCCGCTGACCGTCAGGCCTTCCTGGAGCACGAAGGCCGTGTCTCCCAG
>JANPLC010000357.1:0-22605 GCA_031426335.1 Planctomycetota bacterium | reverse complement strand
GATCGACACGCCGTCAAAACGCGCGCTGCGCTGGGGCGGCAACTTCTGGATGCCGATGATCGTTGGCCAGCAGACCACGCCGTGGATCCTGGAAGGCATGATTGGCGCCACGCTGCTCAAGGACACCGACCCGGCGCTGGCCAAGCAGTGCCGCGCGGCGGTGGTAACCAGTTGCGACTACGTGCTCGGCACCAACGCCCTCAACCACACCTGGGTGACCGGCCTGGGCCCGCGTCACGTGACGCAGATCTTTCACATGGATGCTTGGTACAACGGCAAGCCGACCATGCACCCCGGCCTCATTCCGTATGGCCCATGGAAGAAGGAGAAGGACGTCGGCCAAGGCCCGTGGGATCAGGCGTGGCCGCACAAGACCGTCTATCCCGTCATCGACCAATGGCCCGGCAATGAACGCTGGTTCGACAACCGCAACTCACCGATGAACAGCGAGTTCACCGTGCATCAGAACAACTGCTACGCGGCAGCGGCGTTTGGGTATCTCTGCGCGCCGAAGTGATGAACGGAAGCGTTGGCAACCAGACGACGGTTCATGTTACACCAACCCTTCGCGTAGCGCCTTGGCCACCGCGCCACCGAGGGTGTTCACGTGCAGTTTCGCGTAGATGCGGCGCACGTAGTTGTCGACCGTGTGCAGGCTCAGGTCGAGCTTGGTGGAGATCTCCTTCTTGGTCAGGCCGTCGGCGAGCAGACGCAGCACGTCACGTTCACGCTCCGACAGTTCGACCGCACCCGTCGACGGTCGCAGACGGCTGAAACGCTCGAGTACACTGCGCGCGATCTCCGGCGACATCGGGGCGCCGCCGCGCAGCACTTCCTGCACGGCGCCGACGATGCGCTCCAACGTCTCTGATTTTAGCAGGTAGCCTGAGGCCCCGGCGCAGATGGCGTCAAACACCCGGGCGGGATCATCGAAGACACTGAACATGATGATGTGGCAGGTGGGCGAGAGCGCCTTGAAACGTGCGATACCGTCGATGCCGGACATCCCGGGCAGGCCGATGTCGAGGATGATGACCTGGGGACTGCCAGCGGGAGCGGCTGAGCCGGCCAACGCTGCTTCGCAACTGGCGAACAACCGCACCGTGGTGGCACCGGCGAGCGTCATGGCTTCGCCCAGAGTTTGCCGCAAGCGGTCGTGATCCTCGACGATCCAGATGGTGGTGACGGTCGTTGCGGTCATGGGCAGTTCCGTGCGGGTGGTGAACGATAGAACACAGAGCACCACAGGACCAGAGAAAGGAAAGTGCCCAGAGGTTCGCCTCTGGTGCTCTCCTCAGGCCGCCGCGATGCCCACGCTGAGCTGGATACGGGTGCCCTGCCCTGGGCTGCTGTGCAGTTCCAGCGTTGCCGACAGGGCGGCGGCGCGTTGGCGGAGGTTGTCCAATCCGGAGCCGCTGTGCGCGCGGGCGTCGTTGACATCGAAGCCGGTGCCGTCGTCGCTGATCTCGATCACCAGCCGCTCGCTCCAGGTGATCGACACCCGAACGTGCTGCGCTTGGCTGTGCCGTCGGGCGTTGGTCAGGGCCTCCTTCATGAACGACACCACATCGCGCGACCAAGCGATCGCCGGTTGGCCCTCCGGCGGTAGTCCGTCCACCACCACGGTATGTGGGACGCCCTCCAGCAGGCGGTCGGCGATCGCCGCCATGCGGCGCGACAGATCACGCCAATCACCGGCTTTTGGCGCCAGCAGCCAGATGACATCGCGCATGTGATCGATCAGGTCGCGTGCCGCCGCCGACATCGCGTCGAGGCGGTCGCCGTGCAGATCGCCGCGCTGCAGATGCTGCTTCGCCAAGTCACTCTGCATCGCCAAGTGGGACAGCCCGGCGCCGATCTCATCGTGCAAGTCGCGAGCGATGCGTGCGCGCAGACGGTCGCGTTCGCGCCCGGCGCGCGTGCGCAGCAGCAGCAAGGCGATGGCGGCGAGCAAGGTGATGAGGATGGCGGCACTGATGGCGACGAGCACCAGGCGCTGCTGCGTTCGTTCGTGTTCGAGCGCAAGGCCGGCACGCAAGGTTTGGGCTTCGGCGCGCAGGTGTTCGCCACGTTCGATGCCGTCGAGCCAGGCATCCCAATCGATGAGCTGATGACGGCTCGCATACCCGTCGGTCAACGCCTCTGGCGACCAGCCCGCAGTTTGAGTGGCATCGGCAGCAAGCACCGGTCGCCACGCGGCGATATTCGTGCGACCGCGCCACACCTGCAGTTCGCTCAGCGCGAAGACGTGTTCATCGGGGCCACGCCCACTCCCAGGGCCACGCCGCCACAAGGCTTGGCAAGAAATCCGGATGCGCCGAGCGCTCAACCCAGGCGTGGCCACCATCACCTGCGCTGAACCGGGATTGGGCAGCGCATCGGCGGGCCACGCGGGTTCCAGCTCTTTGAGGATCACCGTCTCGGTAGGCGTGCCCGCATCGCCCAACACCCGGAAGTGCGTGGGGAAACCGAAGCCGGAGGAATCAGCGAAATCGCGCGGATGCGCCGGCACCAGGTGGATCTGATCGATGGGCATGACGTCCCCCAGATCGACCTCGACCCAACTGCGGTCGGCTACGATAGCAGCGGCACTGACGCCACTCTGGAAACCATGGGTCGGCGACGACGACGCTCCCCGCAGCGGCAGGCACCACAGGTAGCCGTCATTGACGTTGATGCGTTCCCACCGTCGGGCTGATTCGGTTGACGCTGAACTAGTGACCGGCGCATGCAGGGCGACGTTGAGGCCGTCCGCCAGCACCACGATCTCACCGATACGAAAATACTTCTGATCTGATTGATCGGGATCGGCTCGCAGCCCAGTGACGCGCAGGCGGATGAAGCGCCCGGTCGCGCCATTGCCTGGGAAGATCAGGAACGGCAGGTGCTCACCCGCGCCCGGCTGTGGCTCGCTCCAGCGCGCAATGCGGATGGCACGGGCGAAGTCCTCGGTCTCGGCGATCTCCACATCGAACGCGGCAGGGAAGCCGGGCGAGGGTACGCTCTCCGCGAGTTGCGGCCGGGCCGGGAAGACAGCGATGCGGTCCGGAGTGACGGTGCGCCCCAAGTCGATAGCGATCCACGCCGGATCCGCCTGCAGGCCGTGAAAACCGATGCGCTGATGCGACTGCTGCGACGGGATGAGCTGGGGGAGAGTGGCCTGTTCGCGTTCGATCACCGCGAGCCGTTCATGTTGGGAGGTCGACTCCTGAGCCCCCAGAACGAGCGCGGCAGCGAACCACAGCCCAAAGACAGCACGACGGACGGGCATCCTCATGCCGCCATGATGGGGCCATCGCCGGATTGCCAGCGCCCAGGGGTGTGACGGATTGTCGTGGCATGCGCCTGGGTGGCGGGGCGGCACTATCCCCGCCCAGCACCGACACCAACGCGCCGCGAATGGCGGTGGTACCATGTCCAGACAGGATCCCGCGATGAAGCTACTGATCAACACTGTGCTGATGTTCGTCACCCTCAGCGGCCTCCTTGCCGCCGCAGATAAGCCCGCAACCGCGGACCGCACCATCGACGGCTTCCTCAAAGACCACTGCCTGCGTTGCCACGATGCCAAGAAACAGAAAGGCGACCTACGCCTGGACACGCTGGGGCGAGATTTTTCCAACCACGTCGACGCTGAGCATTGGGCCGAGATCATGACGCGCATCAATGCCGGTGAGATGCCGCCCAAGGACGAGGCGAAACCGTCGGCCAACGAGCTCGGCGCGGTGGTGGATTGGATCGCCGGGCGGATCAAAGCCGGCGAAGCGGCGCGTATGGCCAAACGCGGCCCGATTGCGCATTACCGGCTCAGCCGCGAAGAATACGCCAACACCATCTACGATCTGCTGGGCGTCCACTACGACGTGCTGCTGCCTGGGACGTTCAGCGAGGACCCCAGGTGGCATGGGTTCGAGCGCATCGGCTCGTTGCTGTCGTTGTCGCCCTCGCACGTCGAGCGCTACTTCAAGGCAGCGGAGACCGTGCTCGAACGCGCCTTCCCCGAACAGCCGAGTAAGTCCTCGGTCTTCCGCGCCGACACCATCGAAATGGTGCATCGCAACGAACGGAAAAAACTCGAGGCGATGGGCATCGCCAAACAGGTGCGCGCGGTGGTCTGGCCAGAGCACAAGCTGCCGGCCCTGCGCGGGTATTGGGGTGGCCTGCATATCCAGCCCGGCATGTACCGCGCGCGTATCCAACTGAGTGGTCTGCAACCCGTCGGCGGCCGCGCGCCGCATTTGGCAATCTGGCATACCGAATTGAAGCGCACGATCTTTGACGAGGACATCATCGCGCCCGAAGGAAAACCGGTGATCGTGCAATTCGAGACCTTCCTGTCGCCGCCGGTGGAGCTCGACATCTACAACGCGGTGGCCGGAACCATCGGTGAAGGCCACACGCGCAATGTGCTGACCATGGGCAGCAATTATTTCATCAACACCAGCGACACCCGTTTCATGGAGCCGACCGGCTACAAGCTGACCGATGATGCCGGCAAACCGCTGCATCCCCTGCTGCTGGTCGATTGGATCGAATGGGAAGGTCCGTTGGTCAGCGAGGCGGATCAACGCAAACGCGACGGACTGATGCCAACAACGGCTGGAGATATGAACCAGGCGCGTGCATCGCTGCAGCGGTTTGCCGATCGCGCGTGGCGACGTCCGGCCTTGGCAGCGGAGTTGGCGCGTTACGTCACCGTGCTGGAGCAAGAGCTTGCCGCGGGCGAGTCCTTTCGCTCCGCCATGCTGGCGGCGATGACCGGCATCCTGACCTCGAAGAACTTCTTCTTCATCGAGGAAGGTTCAGCCACCCAGCGACGCGCGCGTTTGAATGATTGGGAACTGGCGACGCGCTTGTCGTATTTCCTCTGGGGATCGATGCCGGACGAGGCGCTGCTGGCAGCCGCACGCGCCGACACCTTGCATCAGCCGGAACAGCTACGTGCCCATCTGAAGCGCATGCTTGCCGACCCGAAGATCCGGCGTTTCACCGAAGCGTTCCCCCGCCAGTGGCTGCAATTGCACAAGGTCGGCATGTTCCCGCCCGACCCCAAGCTCTACCCCGACTACGATGTCTGGTTGGAGAAAAGCATGGTGCTGGAGACCACCGGTTATTTCACCGAGGTCTTCACCCGTAACCTCTCGCTCAGCGAGTTCCTGCACTCCGACTGGACGATGCTGAATCCGCGCTTGGCTCTGCACTATCAGGTGCCACCACTTACTTCCTCCGGGTTTCAGCGCGTGGCGCTGCGCCCGGAAGATCATCGCGGCGGGCTGCTGACCCAGGCGTCGGTGCTGTCGCTGACCTCCGACGGCACGCGTCATCGCCCGGTGCATCGCGGCGTGTGGGTGTCGGAAGCGGTGTTCGGCAAAACCCCTCCACCACCACCGCCGAATGTCGAACCGCTGGCGCCGACCCCGGCGAATGTGCCGAAAGCCACCGTGCGCAAACAGCTGGAAGCGCACGCGACCAACGCCACCTGTGCGTCCTGCCATCGCAAGATCGATCCGCTCGGCTTCGCTTTCGACAACTACGATGCGATCGGGCAATGGCGCACGCAGGAAGTGATGACCGCGGGCCAGGGCTCCAATCCCACGGTTGATGCCAGCGGCACGCTGCCGGATGGCCGCCACTACGACGGCCCCGAGGCCTTCAAGCAGCTGCTCAAGCAAGATGTCGATCGCTTTGCTGAAGCCTTCGTCGTGCAGCTCGCGACGTTTGCCGTGCGACGGGTGATGACCATCGATGACCTGGCACAGATTCACGCGATCGCCCGTGCCTGCGCCAAGGACAAGTACCGCCTGCAAGATGTCGTCGAGCAGCTGGTGCTCTCCGACTTGTTTCAGAAACGCTGAGCCGCTTTCGTCACGCGTCACGCCAAGGAACCACCATGAACATCCGCCGTCAAAATTGGTTGCTCAGCCGCCGTCACGTCCTGAAGGGCCTGGGCGTCGCGCTCGCCTTGCCGCTGCTCGATTGCATGCGTCCGTTGTCTGGTGCCGATCCGCTCAAACGCAGCACCGGCAAAGCCCAGCGCAGCGTATTCATCTATGTGCCCAATGGCGTCAACACGTTGGACTACCAGATCACCACGTCTGGGGCCGACTATAAAATGTCGAAATCGCTGCAGGCGCTGGAAAAACACCGCGCAGTGATCACGCCGATCAGCGGGCTGTACCATCCCAACGGCCTCGGCAATCACCACAATTGCGTCAAGATCTGGCTCACCGGTGGCCGCCTGGGTCAGTCGGACCGCAATACCATTTCGGTCGACCAGCTCATCGCACAAACCACCGCGCAGCACACGCGGTTCTCCTCCATCGAGCTGGCCGCCCAGGGCGCGTTGTCATGGAACGCGGATGGCATCCAGTTGCCAGCAGAGTCGAACGCCGGCGTGGTGTTCCGCGCGTTGTTCGAGGAGCCCAAGGGCGGACCGGCTAATCAACGCCGCGGCCTGCATCGCCGCGGCAGCATCCTGGACGCGATCCTGGATGAAGCGCGAGGACTCGACGGGCAACTCGGGCGCGAGGATCGCGGACGTTTGGAGCAGTACCTGACCTCGGTGCGCGAGGTCGAGGTGCGCACCGAGCGCGCCGATTCCTGGCTCGATACCCCACGCCCCAAGGTCGATGCGCCTGACCAGCAACGCCTCAACCGCGACGTTTCGCAGCAGCAGGTCGGCGATTATTTCCGCACCATGTACGACCTGATCGTGTTGGCCTTCCAAGCCGACCTCACGCGCGTGGCGACTTTCTGCACCGGGCAAGAGGGCCAAGGCTTGGCGATACCGGAGATCAACATCCGCCAGGACCGGCATTCGCTCTCGCATCACAACGGCAATCCGGACCTGCTGCGCCAACTCACCGAGAGCGACGCCTTCAATGTCGCGCAGTTCGCTTATCTGCTCGAACGGCTCAGCACGGTGCGCGATGCGGACGGCCCGCTGATCGACACCACCATGGCGCTGTACGGCAGCGGGATGTCCTTCGGCCACAGCCACGGCAACGCCAACCTGCCGATCATTCTTGCCGGCGGCAGCAAGTTGGGTTTCAAACATGGCCGTCACCTAGACTTCAACGCCATGGCCAAGTTCGACGGCTACGACTTGAGCGATGCGGGCCGCCACTACGGAATCTGCGGTCGTCCGGTGAATGAGAAGGCGCGCCTGAGCAACCTGCTGTTGACCATGGCGCAACGGATGGGCATCGAGGCCACCAGCTTCGGCGACAGTATCAGCGCGATGCCGGAGGTGTTGTCATGAGGAGCGGAATTTTCATCTCGGCGTTGATTATGTTTGGTCTGGTTGCCCAGGCACTGCACGCCGGAGAGCCGGTCGCCTATGTCCCCAAACCGGGAGAGTTCCCGCCGCCCGACGCCGGCACCTATTACGCCGGTGAACTGGTCTCGGTGGATCACGTCAACCGCCGCGGGGCCATCCGGCTCGACGGCGACGGCTCGGATAACAAGTACCACAGCGCGCCGTCCCATCGCTTCGCGCTCCTGCCGTACGGCACCATCCGTTACCACGGTGCGCCCGCCGAGTTGCGCGATATCCCCCTCGGTACGCATGTGCATGGCCGCTTCGTGCTCCCGCCAGCGGGCGACACCGCGATTGCTCCGCCCACGCGCGAGCCTCAACACGTGCCCAAGGAGACCTACGTCCTCGCCCTGGAAGACGACGTCAGTTTCTACCAGCGTCAGGGCCAGACGTGGACGATCACCACCGTGGATCTAAAGAAAGGCACGCTCGCAGTCACGTCTTCTGGCACCGCAGCGACCAATGGGCTCAAGGGCGCCAAGACCTTCGAGATCGACCTCAGCACGCGCATCTGGAAGGGCCGGCAGTTCGCAGAACTGAGCGACCTCGCTGCGCAGCAGGTGGTGCAGTTCAATCTGACCTGGGCGCCCGAATGGAAGAACGGCATGTTTCACATCGCCGATGTGTGGATCGATCAAGAGAGCCGTGACGTCGCCGCCGAACAGCAACGTCGCCAGCATGTTCACCATCAGCACCATCGTTGGCTCGCCGGCTGGATCGATCACGTCGAACACCTCGCGGGTGGTCATGGTATCGTCACCGTCACTCTGTTCAGTGGCATGGACGCCTCGCTCTACGACGAGGTGCGCAAACACACCGGCGGCTTCGACATCGCCGCTGCAGACGTGACCCTGCGCTCCTGGTGGCAGGACCACGACAAGAAGGGTGGCGATCGCGTCGAACTCAAGGAACTCCCCAACTCGCCCCCCGGTAGCAGCGGCATCCAAATCAAAGTGAAGTGCTGGGAATTGCTGGAGGGCTACCGCCCAGGCCGCATCGTGCGCATCCGACCGCACTCCTGGCCCAACTCCAAGTTGCCGCCCGAAGAACGGATCCAGAACGCCGACGATCGCTGATGACCATCGGCGATCTACGAGGCAGCGGCAGCCGGCGAAATTCGATCCCGCACTGAGCGAACGTCTGCGGGCCCCGGTGCTCGCACCGGCCTGGGCCCGCGTCACGTGACGCAGATCTTTCACATGGATGCCTGGTAGAACGGCAAGCCGACCATGCACCCCGGCCTCATTCCGTATGGCCCGTGGAAGAAGGAGAAGGACCTCGGCCAAGGCCCGTGGGATCAAGCGTGGCCGCACAAGACGGTTTACCCCGTCATCGACCAATGGCCCGGCAACGAACGCTGGTTCGACAACCGCAACTCACCAATGAACCTAGATCCGGCGATCGAAACAGGGATTTTTCAACACGAAGACACGAAGAGCAGCAGGTATCCAGTAGAGTTCGAGCGTCACCTGCGAGTCACCAAACTGGTGAACCCCTGTTTGTCTGCATCCCTTTGTGTCTTCGTGCCTTCGTGTTGAAAAATCGGTTCGTCTGCCGGATATAGGATGAACAGCGAGTTCACCGTGCATCAGAACAACTGCTACGCGTCGGCGGCGTTCGGGTATCTCTGCGCACCGAAGTGAGGCTGCGTCATTCGTGCAGGTACAGGAACATCTCCGCCGCATGCCAGGTGTGCGGCGCCGAAAGACGTTCCGTGATGTACGCTGGGCCAACCACCGCCATGCCGGCATAATGCGCTTCCGACGCTTTCGCTTCCCAACTCAGCGGAAAACCGACCGCCGGCAACACCGGAGCTTTGTGGTAGAAGTGATCGCTGGCCCAGCCCAGGTAGGGATAGGGTTGGCGACCGTGGCTGTCGAAGCTGGGCTTGCCGACATGCTCATCGCGGTAGTCCATCCAGAACAGTGCCGAGTAGCTGTCTTCCACGGCGGGGATTTTCCACGCATCCGGCAAACCCAACGCGCGCAGTCCGAACTTCAGCCATTTGGTTTGATAGACCGGATGCGGCGCAAAATCGCTGTTGCCACGGATGTGGTCGCCGACGCGGAAGGTCTCCGCTTCTTTCAGCAGGGTGTCGACGAGCGGATGTTTGGCATCGGACACCAGTGAGATCAGGTAGAGCGCCTGGCCCAGGTTGTCCGGCTCGCGTTCGTTCTTGTTGTTGCGGTCGAACGGCTCGCGCAGGCCCATGATCCACGGGGTGATCAACTCCAGATTGCCGGTCTTCGCCAACACCATCGCCATCATCGCACCGTCGCGGTACCAGGGCTTCTGATAGACCATGAAGTTCGGAAGCGGCTTGCCGTCGACGACGTTCAGCAGGATCTCATGATGCAGGATGCGCAGCAGCGCCGCGGTCGTCGCATCGCGTTTGCCATCGCTGAAGGTCGGCAGCTTGACCGGCGCAGCAGTCAGGCTGGTGCGCATGCCGCCCTCGTTCAACCACACGCCCTGCTCGTCTTCGCTGATCACCATCGGCGCGTCCGAACCGGCCACCGTCAGGCTGACGGTGAGGTCCTGCGGACGAATCACCGCCGCCGTGACCTGCCACTTTTTGAGTACCGCACCGCTACGCGCGTCGAGCAGTTCCCCACCACGGTAGAGCAGCTTCTGCCGCGCCCCGCAGCCGAAGAGGAAGAACGCCGGCTCCGTGAGAATCATCGAACCACCGACGAATTTTTCTGTCTTCGTTTCTGCTGCCACCAGCACCGGCCATGGCAACGTCAGCAGGATCAGCACAAGGCAGCGCAGGGGAGTGAGCATGGGGTGGTCCTGTGGTGCGGTAAGTCGGCGAAGCACGTCGTCAGCGACGGTTCAACTTAGCAATGACCACAGGCGTGCGGCAACCCCGTTTTGCGGATTCATTTTCTCGTTTTGCGTGCCTAGTAAAGGCGTCCGTCGTGGCGGGGAGGTCTGATTACCAACCAACCATGGACTTCCATCATAGCGCAAAACGCGGCTGGATCTCCGGTCAATGTTTCAGGGAGCGAACTTGGCATCCGAGCGACTGTGGCATTGGTGACCACGATCCTGTTCGAAGCCACTCCATGACCGCGGATATGGCTCATGGTCAGAGTGGTTCCGTGTTTGGTAAAACGAAGGATTTCCCCGCTTTCGGTGAATTCTAAGAGCTCAGCTCGCACCAGCAGAACCTGCTCTTTTCCCCTCTGCCTCCACGCCAGCGCACCAATGATCACCAGCAGCAGGAAGAGACCGACATGCACAGATAAAAATTTCGCGAGTCCGGCTTCGCTGAGCACGAATCCGAAACTAGTGAGCACGAGGACGAATCCATGGACCACCGCCACGACAACGATCGACGTGCCAATGAATTCTCCAGCGGAAATGGGGGGAATCCGATCGTGCAATAACACGGTGGGGTCTTTATTTTTCTCGCTCTCATCCGTTGTCACTTGGCTATCCCCCGGCGGTACTTCAGCGGCGTCGTCCCTTCGACCTGTCCGAACACGGTGGCCAAACGTTTGGCATCGCTGAAGCCGCTGGCCTCGGCGATGCGTGGCATGGACCAGTCGGTGGTCAGCAGCAACTGTTTCGCGCGTTCAAGATGCACGCGTTGGATCTCGTCCAGCAAACTGCGGCCCAGGCGTGCGCGGAAACGAGCCTCCAGCGTGCGGCGGGCGATCGGTACGGCGCGCGTCACGTCAGGGACGCGGATCGGCTCGCTGGCGCTATCCGCGATGAACCGCAGCGCCGCCGCGACGTGGGGTTCCTCCACCGCGATCAGGTCGCTCGACTGGCGCGTCACCACGCCCAGTGGCGGCAGGAAGCGGCTTTCAACCGCGTGTCCGGCCAGCAGCGCATCAAGCATGGTGCCGGCCAAGTGGCCGATCCGCTCGGCTGCCACGGCCACGCTGGACAACGGTGGCCACGACAACAGACACAGGCTTTCGATGTTGTCGGCACCAATCAGCGCGAGGTCCTCGGGCAGACGCAAGCCGAGTTCACGGCAACGATCCGCCAGCCGGACCGCGGCATGATCGTTGAAGGCGAAGATCGCCGTGCGGCGCGGCAGCGCACGCAGCCAATCATCGCACTGGGAGCCGAGGTGGCGCGCGACCGAATGGCCGGCAGCGCTCAGCGTGGCGCTGAACCCGTCGCCCCGCTGGCGCGACGACGGTGTGTCGGCCAGGGCGTGGTAGGCGAAACGGGTGAATCCACGATCAAGAAAATGGCGCGCGGCGGTCTCGCCCAACGCAACGTCATCGTTGCCCGCTTGCGGCAGCGCCGGCGCCAGTTCACGGATGCCGGTGTTCACCAGCGGAATACGCAAGCGCCGCACCACCGCCGCCCACGCTGGATCCGTCAGGCAACACACGCCCGCATCGGGAGCATACGCCCGGATCGCCGCGGCTTCCGGCTTGTCGAACAGGCGGAACACCCAGGGCTTTCCAGGCCGCGCATATGCCGCCAGTCCGCGGATCAGTCCTTCTGGATAACCGGGCGCCAGGCGAAAAAGCAGGGCGATGCGCCGTAGCCTGGTGGAATCCGCTGACGAGCGATTGGTCATGTCGGGCGATGTTCCTCATACCGTGACCGCCACAAGCCGCTTCCTGACCTGGGTGCTTGTTAATAACCGGCGCTGTTGGTCTATTGCTGTCATTGCCATGATCGATGATCTCGATGATCTAATTTGCCGCGCCCAGTCCGGCGATCGCGTGGCCTTCGATCGCTTGGTCGAAAACACCGCTCCACTTGTGCGTTCGTGGCTGGCGTTGCAGGTCCGTCGGCTTGATCAGGTCGATGATGTGGCCCAAGAAGTCTACCTCTACGTGTTCGATCACTTGGCGGATTATCGTGCGGGCAGCAACGCTCTGGCGTGGTTGCGGGCGATTGCGCGCAACCAGGCGCTCGGGCACTGGCGGGCGCAGCAACGGCGGTCGGTGGCGCATGAGCGATACGCCGACGAGGTGCGCGCCCTGTTGGGCGAGACCGCGCAGGATCTGTCTGATGCTCAGGCGTCCGAGCCGCTTACTGATCTGATCGGGCGGCTGCGCTCCTGCGTCGAACAGTTGTCAGCGCGCGCCCGGACACTGATCACGCAACGTTATGACGACCAGGTGAGCGTCGAGGACATGGCGCGCGAGCGCGCCCAATCTGCCAATCAGGTCTCGGTGTCGTTGTGGCGCGTGCGGCGCACGTTGGCTGACTGCATCGAAGCGGACGCCACCGGGCTCAGCTCATGAGCGTGCGTTCCGATGAACTGGCCGAGGCACTCGACGCCGATCGCCTGGATGAGTCCGCCGCGGCTCAGTTGCACGCGGCGTTGCTGCGTGATCCGGCGCAGTGCCGCGATTTAGCGCGCGACTGGCGCGTGCATCGGTTGCTGAAGCTTAGGCAGTTGGACGCCGACATCGGTAAGCGACTGGTGACGTCACTGCGCTTTGCTCGACCGGTCGACCGCACGGCCAACGACGCCTTTGCGCAGCGCTTACGTCGGACGCTGGCGGCACGTGCGCGGCGCATTCCGCTGCGCTTGGCCGCGGCTGCGTTGCTGGCCATTGCGGTAATTGGCGGATGGTGGTTGGCGATTCCCGCTCGTCATGTGCCTGGTCCGGTGGTTGCCACCGTGGTGACCGCGCATGGCGCGATGGTGCTGCACGCGAACGGCCGACGGGTGCCGCTCGACCACGTCATTTATGCCGGCGATGTGGTGCTGACCGACAACGAATCTGCAGCTATCGCCTGGGTCGATGAACCCACGGCGGTGGTGGTTGCTCCACACTCGCACCTGCGCTTTGGACTCGCCGATGGCGCCAAGCGGCTGCACCTCGATGTTGGTCGCGTTGATGCAGAGGTTGGCCCGCAACCGCCTGGGAAACCGCTGGTGTTGTCTACGCGCGACGCGACCGCCACCGTGCTCGGAACGTCGTTCACGGTCAGCCACGACGATTCCGGAACTCGTTTGGAGGTCGGCCACGGCCGCGTGCGTCTGCACGGCGCGAGCGGTGCCGCGGTCGACGTCGCCACCGGACAGAGCGCCATCGCCAGCGCGCAAGCACCTGCCACGCTGTTGCCCACCATGCGCGCGCCGAGTGGCTTGCACGCCGGCTTCGATCCGCCTTTTGTGGTGGGCTTGGACCACATTGCCGGCGCAAACGTATTGCCGACCATCACCGAGCAGTCGCCGTTGTTCACCACGGAGTTCACCGGCGTTTTCACCTTCCAGGACTACGGCCAGCGGCCGGATCCGTGGCACGCCAACAGCTGGGTGCAGGACGTCACTGGGGTGTTCGAATTACGCGCTGAGCCGCTGACCGGCAAACGTGCGTTCTGCCTGCGTCCGACCACCACGCACAACGCGGTACAGGTGTTCTTCTGGCCGCCGCTGCCACTCGCCGCCGACCGTCCATGGCGGCTCACGCTCGACTACCTGACCACGCCGCAGATGCGTGCGAAGTTTGCCATTGGCCTGGAGAACGTGCGCAGCGTCGACCAGCCGCTGGAACCGTCACCGTCGGATTGGCGGCGCATCGGCTGCCGCATTCCCGCCGCCACGCAGGTGCGCGGATTCAATCTGCTGCTGCAAGTGCACGGCGGCGGACCAGGCGAAGCGCTGTACTTCCGCGACGTGCGGTTGGTGGCGGAGCCGTGAGTCCAGGTGGTTGGTTAAGATTCCTCGACATGGTCTATTCCTGGGATGGAAACCCATCGCCCATGACCAATCGCCTGACTGCCCTATTCATCACGTGCCTGGCTCTTGCCGGCGCCTCTGCCGGCGTGACCGCTGCCGAGACCCGTGATCCGTGGTTGTGGCCGTTTGCTGGCGACAGCATCTGGAATACGCCGATCGGCGATGGCGCGGATTACCAGGGCGAAGGCCACTTCAAGGCCGAGGGCACCATCGGTGCGGATGTCGAGTTCCACTACCGCGTCAGCGCCGACGCGCCGAAACGTAAGTTGTTCGAGCCAGTCGGTTGGCCAGTGGTCGATGGCAATCACGGGAAGTTCTTCCGTGATTTCCAGGTCGATGACGACGTGGTGGTGCGCACGCACATCTCCAACAACGTCGCGGCCTTCGTGCTGGCCGACGGCACGGTCGAACAACTCGGACCGTTCATCCGTATGGAAGCCGGCGGATCGATTGTCGGCATTCCCTTTCCCTTCAGCAAAGGCATCGACCTGCGTGGCCCAGGCGCGATCGGCACGCACTGGGGCTCGGGACTGTCGGCGTATGGCGGATCTCTGCGCCATGGCGAACTGACCAGCGACGAGCCGATCCGTCACGTGCTCAAGCTCGATGTGCAGGGCAAACGCTACCTGCGTTACGACGCGGCGAGCAAAACCCCAGGCTACCGTTGGCCGGCGACCATGGCCGACAACTACGCCGCGAAGATCGGCCACGGTGGCTATGAAGGCGCTGATCCACGTTTCGTGCAGGGCTCGTTGCTGGCGATCCATCCGCGACACACGGCGGCCAGTCTGAAGTTGAAGACCAAGCCGGCAAAAAAAATCCTGGCCGCGCTGCAAAACTACGGCGCCTATATCGTCGATGATGCCGGCAGCGATTCATATTGGCTGTGCCCGTCGTGGGAGGCCACCGGCGAATTCCATGAGACCTTCGGCTACAGCATGAACGCCAATCCCCAAACCCGCGGCTCCGCCAAGGACTGGTACGACGACGTGCTGACGTTGATGACGGTGTTGGCGGTGGTCGACAACAACCGCGCGGACAATGTCGGGGGTGGCGGCAAACGCCGCGCGCCACCCGCGCCGCCTCTCGGCAGCATCGGCACCACTCCGCCTACCGTCCCTGGCAAGCCCACGGTTACCGCAGTGACCGCCACCAGCGTCACGCTGAGCTGGAGCCCCAGCCGCGACGACGTGCGCGTCAGCGGCTACCGCATCCATGCTGAGGGCGTGGCTCTGCCGCTGACGGAAACCTTTGGCCGCACCACAGTCGAGGTCACCGGCCTCACACCGGCGACCAACTATACTTTTCGTGTCAGCGCCTACGACACCGGGTTGAATCGTTCACCCGCCAGTGACGCGGTGCCGGCGACCACGGCGGCGATCGCCCGGGGCACCATTCTGGAAGATTTCGACAGCGGCCGTGCGAACGGTTGGACGCTCAAGAACGCCGCGGTGCGCAGCCAGCGTCTCGAAATGGCGAAATGGGACGGAGAAACCAGCGCGTATTGCACCAGCACCGAACTGCCGGCGAGCTTCACGCTGACGCTGCGTATCGAAACCATCGGCGCCGCCGCGGGCAATGTCGGACGGATCCTGCTGCGCCACCGCGATAACCAGAATCACTGTGCGATCACCTTCGGCGGCGCCGCCGACACGCCCATTACATTCAGCGAAGTCGTCGCCGGAAAATCGCACACGCTCGCCGAGTCGCGTGGCTGGAAGGCCGAGCGCCTTGAGCTGAGCTGCGATGATCAACACCGCCTAACGCTGGTGCTGATCTCAGGCGACAATCGCCGCACGGTGTTCAGTGACGTGGCGACCAGCGTTCCTGCGGGCGGGCACCTCGGTTTTGAAACCAGCGCCAACACCATCAATCTCGACGACGTGCGGTTGATCCCCGCGTCTGTACGCTGAACCATGACCATCAAGCCCATCTCGGCGCTGCGCAAAGGCATCTGGATTGAACAGGAGGAACGGAGGAACGGAGGAAGGCAAAAGGAGGGGGATCCACTTGCTCTTTTTCTTCCCCTCCGTTTCTCCGTTCCTCTTGTTCAATGGGTTGTCGCTCAAAGCCCGAGATCATTCTAAGGAATCCAGCCCATGACCTCCTACATTTTCCGCTGCTCTCACGCGGCCACCGTGGTGGTGCTGCTCTTGTTCGGTGTCAGCCTTCGCGCGGGCGAAGCCACGTTGCACATCCTGCCGCTCGGCGACTCGATCACCCAGGCGGCGCCTGGGTACCGCGCGCCGCTCTTCAAACTGCTGAAGGACGCCGGCCATAAAATCGATTTCGTCGGGAACATGACCGACCAGCCGAAGGGCCAGGCAGATTACGATCTCGACCACGAAGGTCACGGCGGCTTCACGGTCGGCCCAGGACCAAGCGCCGCTGACCAATGGACCGGCGGTAAAGGCAGTCTCTTTGCGAATCTCGCTGACTGGTTGGCGCCCGGCAATGCCAAGACCAAGCAGGTCGACATCATCCTGCTGCACATCGGCGTGAATGACTTCGCCAACATCAAGGAACGTGATCCCAGCTATAAACTCGAAACCGACTTCGCCGTGCGTTACGCCGGGTTGCTCGATAAGATCCTCAGCCTGCGCCCACAGTCAGCGATCATCTGCAGCACGGTGATCCCGGGCGGCAATCCCGACCTCAACGCGGTGTTCAGCGTCGGTCCTTTCGATAAGATCAACCCGCAACTGAAAGCCGTCGCAGCTGCGCGCAGCAGCCACGTGTTCCTGTACGACGGCGCCAAGCTGGAAGGCACCGGGTTGAAATGGGAACCCAGCGATTGGAACAAAGGCGACGTCATCCACCCCAATGATCAAGGCCACGCCAAGTTCGCGAAATTTTGGGCCGCGGCGATCGCCGACGTGCTGAAGAAGAACCAGCTACCGAAGGCCGCTTACGTCGCCAAGGGCAAATGATCCTATGGAGTGGTTTCAAAAACCTCTGCTACTGCGCCCGGCCCTCGTCGTCTGCGGCGGCGTCAGACGGACCGTTTGGTGCTCAACATGGCCTACGGCCACCCTTCGCTTCGCTGCGGGCGTCGGATGCCCCGAAGGGCATCCGGCTCGCGTGGCTCGCCCTCCGCGCCAAACGGCC
Organism: Planctomycetota bacterium; assembly: GCA_031426335.1. Classification (GTDB taxonomy): domain Bacteria; phylum Planctomycetota; class UBA11346; order UBA11346; family UBA11346; genus BOG-1363. Next base: position 5,506 of record JANPLC010000357.1, on the reverse strand, counting down.
CGTCTTCCTTGCCTCGTTCGACGATGACCGGGGTCACCAAACGGGTAACCAGCAGAAGGCGAGAACATCTACAATAAATCGGAGAACACCGCGCCTACGGCGCGTCGTCGGCGATGTCGCCCTTGGTCGACGTGATGATGGTGATGGTGACCGGCTGCGCGGCGCCGAACTCGTTGACGGCGGTGACGGTGATCTTGGACGTGCCGTTTTTCGGCGGCGTGCCTGTCAGGCGCAGGATGCCGGTGCTGGCAGTGAATCCGTAGTGGTCGTCACGCTTGAGCCAGTCGGGAAGGCCGGTCAGCGTCAGCGCGAACGTGGGCGACAATTCCTTCATGCCGGCATTGGTGACTAGCAGGTCGTAGGTCCACAGCTTTCTGCGCACCGCTTTGAGCGTGAGCGGACTGAAGACTGCTGGTGGCAAACCATTTTTTTTCGCCCTTGGCGCTGAGGGCAGCCGCGTTGCCGTCGGCGCGCGCGTGCAGGGCACTCCAGTACATCAGGCATTGCGCGATGGTTCCGGTGTCGGAGCCCTTTTTGTCGCCGGACGCATTGCCCGGTCCGCTGCGGCGGTTGTAGGTGCAGTCGATGGTGCCGTCCGCAGCGATACGTTTCATGAGCCATTGCCCGGCCATCAGCGACTTGGCCAAGCCGTCTTCGATGTCAGTGGGAAAGGCAATTTGGTAATACTGGAACAGCACGTGGGCGACGGCGTGATAACTGGTGTCGTATCCGCCAGCCTCGGTGAATACGCCGTCGGAACTGCGGAACAGCTTATCCTTCACGAAGACGTTATCGATCCAGAATTTACCGCGCTGACGATAGCTCTCGACCTTGGCCTTGGCGCTGTGTTTGGACAGCACCAGCGCGCCAAAACCATAGGCGTTCGCCATGATCAAGCTGCGATTGGGGCTGTGCAGGTTGGCTTTGGTCAACGCCGCATGCGCATCGGCGGCCATCATCCGCTCCATCGCGAGTTCGATCTTCCCCAACAGAGACGTCACCTTGTCCTTGTAGGCCGCAGATTGCGGGCTGTTCATCAGCACCCACAGCGCGTGGTTCGACCACGACATGAAGAACGACATCGATTCCACGTCACTGTTGTTGGTCCCTTTGCCAAATCCGCCGGTGGGTTCCTGGCGTTGGTAGGTCGCTTCCAATGCCCGCCAGCCATCGGCCAAGTCGGCGTCGTTGCTCAGCGCGATGCCACACAGCAGAAGGTCCATCGCTCGACGTTGATTGTCCGCCACGAACGCGCCGCCACGGAGGTTCTGCCCGAAGATCCCATTCGCATCGGGACGCCCGACCGAACCGCCGGATTCGCGCCAGAGCTCGGCGGGCATGGTACGGATCAGTGAGGCCTCGTCAGCGTTTGCGGACCACAGAGTGACAACCGCAAGCGTTAGGAGCGCCGAGGCGATCAAGCGGTGCAGCACCGCGTTGGTCAACAGCAGCGAATGGCTAATCATCAGGTGACAATCTGCGCATGGTTTTTGTTGCGCAGCCAACGCCCAGGCGTGGTGCCCTGTACGCGCCGGAACGCGTGGATGAAATGCGGCACGGAACAGTAGCCGCAGATACGAGCAACGTCCGGAATCGTTTGGCCGGATTCCAACAGATCAGCGGCGCGGCCAAGGCGGTAACGTCGTAACCACAAGCCAGGAGGTTCGCCGCAGGTTTGTCGCAGAATCCGCGCCAAGTGTTCGCGGCTGACGTGCAGGCGTTTGGCCAGCGTTGCCAGGGGCGGTGGGTCTTGCCAATGGTCGGTCAACTGCGTCATCGCCTGGGTGGCCAAGTCGTTGGCTGGAGCCAAGCCTTTCGCCAAGGGATGCAGAAAACTCCAAGCGAGTTCGCTGGCTTCGACCGCGTTCATGCAGCGGTGCGCCGGCGTGCCGTTCTTGGCGATAAGTTTTGCCGACCAGCGTTTGATCAGTTCGTTTCCGCCATGCACCGGTGCTGCGTGGCCGACCCGTTCGACCAAGCCCAGCACGGCGGCAGTCATGGTGTCGCCGATCAGATTAGCATAGATGAATTCGAGGTGGCCGCCCGCCAGTTCGCCGGCGTATTCCAAATCACCGTGCACGCCGGCGTTGTAGACCAGCGCCTGGCCTGGTTCGATGAATCCCCAGGCGGCGGTGCGTCCGACGCGCCAGCGCAGCCGTCCGCGCATCATCAACTGAACCGTCGAGGTCTGGCGTTTCTGGAGACGAACAAGTTCTTGATACGAAGCCGGCGAGCGGTTTTCGTACACCACTTTTTCACACGTCGGCCATCCGGCCAGTGGATCGACGGTGGTGATATGGAGGGGGATGATCACCGTGTCGACATTCTGCTGCAGGTGCAGAATTTCTACAAGAGTCCGCGTAAGATTGGCAAGACAAGCGCGACCGCAGGTCGCTCTGGGAAAACCGCGCACCCCGCTGCGCGTACGTCGCTCGGCTCACTGAGAAGTTGTCTGGAAAGGCAGGATTGGACATGGAGCACCGGAGGCACGGAGGAAGACAGAAATTAGCAGCGCTCGATTCCTCAACGATTTCAGCGCTTCTCTGCCTTGCTGCCTCTTCCGTTCCTCCGGTGCTCCATGTCAAATCAGAGTTCCCAGACAGCTTCTGAGAGGGAGATTTGACTGACGGCCGGCAAACCGCGGTTACGCGGTTGGCAGTGGAAACGAGAGTCTGCCGGAGCGCCTTGGCACTTGTTTGGCAGAAGGCATCCCTATGAATGCGCAAACGTTTGCGCATCAGGCAGGGAACGCCAAGCACCATGACCCTAAAACATGTCGCCCAGCTCGCCGGAGTCAGTATCGCCACCGCATCGCGGGTGCTGGCGGACAAAGGCGGTGCGCACCGCATCAGCGACAGCACGGTGGCGGCGGTGCGCGCGGCAGCGAAGCAGATCGGCTTTCGTCACAGTCACCTGGCGCGTTCACTCAAAAGCGGACAAAGCGCGTTGCTGGGCGTGGTGGTGCCAGACGTGTCCAATCCATTCTTCGCTGCTATCGCGCGCGAGATCACCCTGGCGGCCGAGGCCAAGGGTTATTCGGTGCTGTTGGCCGACAGTCGTGAGGACGACGCCAGCGAACGCCGGCTGGTCAATCAGTTACGTGATCGGCGCATCGAAGGCTTGGTGGTCTGTCCCGTCGGGTTGACCCAGGACCATCTCGCTGCGGCCCTGGACGACGGCCTGCCGTTGGTGGTGGTTGACCGCGGCTTCGCCGATGGCGAGCTGCTGACGGTGACTAGCGATCACGCACAGGGCGCGGTCGCACTTGCTGCGGTGCTGTTGCAGGCCGGGCATCGCCGCATCGGCGTGCTCCAGGGGCGCGCAGGCACGCTGGTCAACGACGAACGTGTAGCGGCCTTCAAACACGCTCTTGCCGCAGCGGACGTGCGCCTGCCGACCTCGTACATCCGTGGCGATGCGTTCAGCGAGATCGCAGGTCAAACAGCAGCACTGGCGTTGCTGACGCAGCAACCGGGGATCACCGCGTTGTTTGCACTCAGCAACCAGATTGCGCTCGGCGCTCTGCGGGCAGCTGCCCAGCTGGGGCGCGTGGTGCCGCGCGATCTGTCGCTCGTCACCTTTGATGACCTGCCACATGCCGACTTCCTCAATCCACCCCTGACGACCGCCTGCCAGGATGTGCCCGCCCTCGGCCGACGTGCAGCGGAACTGCTGCTGGCGCGCATTGCCGGTACCGCGCGGCCACGCACACGGATGCAACGCATCGCGGTGACCGTGATCGAACGCGCCTCTGTCGCTGCACCTGCACTGCTTTCTACGACTCCACGAAAGACCCGCTCATGAGCCGACTGCCACCCCTGCTCTGCTACAGCATCACAGTCCTGCTCGGGGCGACGACGCTCGGTGTCGCTGCCGAACCTGCACGTACACCGGTGGGACTCATCTTCGACACCGACATTGGCAACGATGTCGACGATGCGTTGGCGCTGGGTGTGATCCATGCGCTCGAAACCCGCGGCGAATGCAAACTGCTGGCAGTGACCATCACCAAGGACCATGAACTGGCGGCGCCGTTCGTCGACGCGATCAACACCTTCTATGGTCGCGGCGACATCCCCATCGGCGTTTGTCGCAGCGGCGTAACCAACGATCAGGGAAAGTTTCTGGGATTGGCAAACAAGCAGGACGACGGCAAAGCGCGGTACCCGCATGACCTGATGAGCGGTAAGCAGGCGCCCGCCGCGGTCGCGGTGTTGCGCACAACGCTCGCCGCTGCGGCCGACCAGTCTGTGGTGATCGCCCAGGTGGGCTTCTCCACCAACCTCGCGGCGCTGCTGGATTCCAAGGCGGATGCGCTATCGCCGCTCGCCGGACCGGAGCTGATCAAGGCCAAGGTGAAGTTCATCTCAATCATGGCGGGCGAGTTCAGCAAGCCGGACTACAAGGAATACAACGTCGAAAAGGACATCCCATCAGCGCAGCAGCTCGCTGCGCGTTGGCCGACACCGGTGATCTGGAGCGGATTCGAGGTCGGCATCGCGGTCGCGACGCCCCACGTCAGCATCGAACGCGACTACCGCTACGTGAACCACCACCCGCTGGCCGAAGCCTATGTGCTCTACGAACCGCCGCCCCACGACCGCCCGGCCTGGGATCTGACCAGCGTCCTGCATGCGGTGCGTCCCGATCGTGGTTATTTCGACCTCTCCCCGACGGGCCGCGTCACCGTGGCGAGCAGCAGCATCACCACCTTCACCGCGGGCGAAGGTCAGCACCGCCACCTGCGCCTGACCGACGCCCAGAAGGTGAAGGTCACCGAGGCGCTGATGCTGCTCGCCAGCGAGCCACCGAAGTCCGCACCGAAAGCACGCTGAGATGGCGATTACCTCCATCGTCGTGGTTGGCTCGATCAATCTGGATCTGGTGGTGCGTTGCGCCGCCTTGCCCAGACCGGGTCAGACGGTGACTGGTGATGACCTGCACGAAGTTGGCGGTGGCAAGGGTGCCAACCAAGCGGTGGCGGCAGCGCGGCTTGGCGCACGTGCTACGTTGATCGGTCGCGTCGGCGGTGACGCCGCCGGCAGTCGACTGCGTGAAGGCCTGCTGGCCGAGGGCGTGGCGGTCCCGATCGAATTGGTCACGCCTGAGGTGTCGAGCGGAACCGCGATTATCGCCGTCGAATACAGTGGCGAGAACCACATCCTGCTGGTCCCGGGCGCTAACGCGTGTCTGACCCCGGCGGATGTGGAGCGCCACGCTGAGCACATCCGCTCGGCGCGTGTGCTGCTGCTGCAATTGGAAGTTCCGGTCGAGACCGTGATCGCAGCCGCGCGTCTCGCCCGCTCAGCCGGTGTGCGTGTGCTGCTCGATCCCGCGCCCGCACCGGCACAGCTCGATCCGGCGCTCTACCACGTCGATCTGCTGTCTCCCAACCGCAGCGAAGCCGAGGCCCTGGTGGGCCGTCAACTACCAACCATCGCTGACGTCACGGATGCCGCCCACGAACTGGTAGCGCGCGGCGCGGGCGCGGTGGTGATCACCCTTG
>JANPLC010000356.1:0-38295 GCA_031426335.1 Planctomycetota bacterium | reverse complement strand
CCGCCCACCCGGCTAAAAACGCCGCCCCCGCCCCCGTGGGGGGGCCCCCCCCCCCCCCCCGCTTCCAGGCCCTGGTGGCCGAGCGGCGCAAGATCGACCTGACCAAGATGGCCACCCTCGCCGGGGGCCGGGTGTTCAGCGGCGACGAGGCGGTAGCCAACGGCCTCGCCGATCGCCTGGGCGACCTGCCGACCGCCGTCGCCCGCGCCCGCGAACTCGCCGGCATCGCCGAGCCCTTGCCGCTCGAACGTCTGCCGGAAGCCGGTGGGCTGGCGGCGAAGCTCGGCCTGGGCGGCGTCAGCAGCGGGGTGCTGCCAGCGCTGGCCGCCGGTCTGCCCGCGGAACTCCGCCTGTGGTTGACCGCCGCCCAGCAGGGCCGCGTCCAGGTCATGGCGTGGCAGGCTCCGCTCTCCGTCGAGTAAGCTAAGAGTCCGAACGAATCCATGCGTTCGACGAAGGCGAAAGGGTGAACGGGGGAGCCCTCCCGAACGTGTCGAGCGAACCGCCGGGCATGCCTGAGGAGTATGTTACACCGCCCGTGGGTCCCCGGGTGGTTGTGGGCGCGGCTTCCGGGGTGGTGGTTATGGTGCAACCCCCCTGGATGCCGTCCGAACCACGGCGGTAGTCCAGCGTTCGCCCCGCAAGGAACCTCGCCATGCTCAAATACCTGTCGCCGACGCTGTTGTCCCTAGTGATCGCAAGTGCAGGCATGGCGCCGCTGTGGTCCGCCACGGCGGACGAACGTGACCAGCACGCCATCGCGGTGGCCAAGCTGATGACCAACAAGATGCGCCTGCCGGCCGATCGCCAGCTCAAGGACTACCAGGGGTCGGGTTATCCCGCGGGCGACCCGTACCTCGACAAGGTCCTGCGCTTCACCTACCTCGACCAGTTCCTCGCCGACCTGCCGGAAGCCGACAAGGCCAAGAACGAAGCCGAGCTCAAGGCCCTGCGCGCTGAATTGGATCCCGCGCTCAAGAGCGCGAAGCTGAGCCCGATCGCCAAGCAGATCTTCTCCGGCGGTGGCGGCAGCTCGACGCGCATGGTCAACGAGATCGCCAAGATCATGCACCCGGAAGGCGCTCCGCCGCTGGTGCCGATGGCGCCGGAAAAGATCCAGGCGCTCGCCCGGCTGGTCGACGCGCTCGGCAAACAAGCCGAAGAAGATTTCAAGCTCGCCGTCGACAAGGTGAAAGCCAACAAAGCCTCCGACGAAAAGATCTGGGAATTTCCCGAAGGCAGCAAGCAACAGCAGGATGCCATCAATGCCGGCGTCGAGCTGCGCCTGGAAGGGCTGCGTCCGTTCACCGTGGCGATGCTCGCGCTGCGTGACGCCGCGCATCGTGGCAAGGATTTCGGCCTCGATCCGGCGCCCGTGCAGGCGCAGATCAAGAAGATGTTCACCAGCGAACGTCCGGAACTCGAGAAGAAGACCTGGGCTGACGTCCTCGCGGCCTGGGACTTCGAATGGGGCGAGTTCAACCCCTTCATCAGTCTCAACTGCGGCACGTTGCTGGGCGACGCACTGGTTGCTGGTGCCAAGAGCGTGAAGGAGGAAGACGTCGAAGGCGTGTTGCAGAAGGTCGCCGACTTCAGCACCAAGGAGTTCGCCAAGGATCCGGGCGTCCGCGGCGAGGCCTACCGCCTGAAATTCCAGGCCTGGACCAGCCTGCTGCGCTACCGCCTGCTGCAGAACAACACTCGTTCGTTCAACCGCGGCTGGGCCGCTTGGCAGGATTTCCTCAACCGCGCCAAGACCGATGAAAACATGCGCCTAGGTGGGCTGCCGAAGATCGCAGGTGATCTGGGCAAGCTCTACATCATGGCAGGACGCATCGCCGCCGCGAAGGGTGACTCCGGTTCGGCAGGCGCCTTGTGGGCTGAACTTTCCGGCGCCAAACCCGCCAATCCCTTCGGCCACTACGCCAAGGGCTGGCTGATCTGGAAGCCTGACGTTCCGGGCGGCGGCACGGACAACCCGTGGTCGCGTCCGCCGTTGGCGATGGATCCGGAAAAAGCGCTGATCACCGCGCGCGCCTTCATGAGCGAGGCGAACTCCACCGCTGATCCCTACCAGGCACGCCAGAACTACATCAAGGCCGCGGTCGCCCTGCGCAACGGCGTGCTCGGCATCAACGCCGGCATGCTCGACGAAAAGGGCTACATCGAATTCGCACCGCAGGTCTATCAGGTCTACGGCTACGTGTTCTACAAATTGGACATGCGCCACCAGGCGGTGGTCGCCACCATGGACGGTGCCCGCGTGCTGGCGGCCAAACTCAAGTGGTACGCCGACCAGAAGAAGCCCAATCCCTGGCTGAAGGCCAGCGCCGACGGCAAGCAGGTGTGGGATGATTCGCGCATCACGCCCCTGCGGGTGGCCAACGACAGCCAACTGTTCGCCAGCCAGCTCAAGACCCGCGACCCCAACACCCAGTCGCTCTACAGCCAGGCCATCGACCTGCTCAAGTCCATCGATCCTGAGGCGGTCAATGACAGCCTGAAGAAGAGCCAGATCGTCTCGATGCTCGGCGAGAACGATTTCGAGGGCGCTCTACGCGAAGGCGAGTCGTTCCTGCGTGAGTACCCGGAGCAATACCTGTGGGTCTTCACGCTGAAGAACTCCGCCGTGTCGCAGTGGTTGGAAAAGCTCAGCAAAGATGGCGACAAGACCAAGATCACCGCGTTGTCCGAGCAGTTGGCCAAGGACAACGAAGCGATGGGCAAACGCATCGACGAGGAGCTGAAGAAGCCCGGCCTCGCCGACCTGCGCAAACGCGACCTGGAGCGCGCGCGCACCACCATCAAGGTCAGCGAGATCGACAACCTGCTCGCCAACAAGAAGTACGAAGACATCATCAAACGCGTCGACGCCGAGGCGATCCGCAACCTGCCGAGTGAGGACACCCTCGCCGCCAGCATGTTGCGCAAGCTCGCCAAGGCGACGCTGGAGTGGCACGAGTCGCGCAAGGACGCCCTGTCCAAGGATCCCGCCCTGTTGTTGTCGGCGCTGAAAACCTACGAGACGGTCTACCAGAATCTCGACCGCGGCATCGGCAAACTGCGCGGCAAGAGCGGCGTTGAAGGCACGCTTGATGCCGCCGGACAGATGCTGGCGATCGTCTTCACCCGCTCGGTCGGCATGATCGCGAAATTCCAACAGGCAGGGAACGCCAGCGCCGATCTGCTGGACATGGCCGATGTCGCCAACCGCGCGTTTGCCGACCTCTACGAACCGACCATCGACGACAAAACGCCGTCGGCCAACGTGCTGTTCATCGCCCGCACCCTGTGGGACGTCGACGAAAAGAAACGCGCGGCCAAACAGTTCGCCCGCTTCATCGCCATCAACGACAAAGATCCGGAAGTCACCGCCTTCCGCAGTGATCCCAAACCGCTGGTGGAAAAACACAGTGCGGTGATCAGTGCCCGCGGCGAGTTCCGCAAAGCGTGGGAAGAGATCGCCGACCTGTCGTGGGACAGCCCCGAGGACAAACAGGCCTACGACACCCTGCCCAAGGACAAATGGCCGCCCCGCCTGCGCCGCGACTATGGTCAGGCACTGAGCAAGATCGCCGAATTCCGCAAGCTGATGGCGACCAACAAGGCGGTCGTCGCGCCTGATCAGTTCAAGCAGATCGAAACCGCGGTGAACGCCTTCAACACGGTGATCTCAGCGTTGGCGAACCAGAACTTGGCCAAGGTCCGCCTGGCGGCGTACTACCGTGAAAGCAATCAGTTTGAGAAGGCGCTGCCGCTGCTCGACGAGATGTACAAGGAAGACCCGCTCAGCCTCGATAACCAGATGGCCCTGGTGCTGGTCACCTACAAAGCGGCGCTTGAGGGCAATCCCATGCCGCCGAAAGAGGACCTGCAGAAGGCCCGTGGCGTCGTCGCGGAAATCCGCAACGCCAAAAACAACACCACCGACAAGATCGGTTATTGGGAGGCTTATACCCTGGTGTTGGAGTTCTCGGTCATGTTGAACGACAACAAGGTGGTGAACGACACCTTGTCGTTCATGCGCCGTAACCGCAGCGACATGTCGCGCGACCTCGTCGCGCCAGCGCAATGGGGCGACGATAAACGTGCGCGCCGCCCGATGAACGCCTTGTCCGTCATCTTGGCCAAACGTTTCCTCGACCTCTACACCAAGCAGGGCGTGACCGAGAAGCCCGCCTTCAAGGTGACCGAGGTGACCGTCAACGGCGAGAAGATGGCGATCTTCGCCGATCCCGACGCGCCGGAGTTCACCACCAAGCCGATGACCACGCCGGATGACGACGAGGTGGTGGCGATCATCGCCGCCGACGGCAGCACGCCGCCACCGGTGAAACCCGAACCGCCGAAACCGGCAGAACCACGCGAAGATCCGGCCGACGCCAAGGCCAAGCCGGCAGCGGAAGCCAAACCGGCTGACGCCAAGCCCGCCGACGCCAAGCCCGCCGACGCCAAGCCCGCCGACGCCAAGCCTGCTGAGACCAAGTGAGGAGCACCGTCATGAGCGTATTCACCTGCTTCACCAATCGCTGCCGCATCCTCGCCCTGCTGGCCATCGCCGTGGTCGCCCACGCGGTGACCATGGAACCGGCACCCGCCAACATCCTCACCAACGACAAGCCCATCGACAATGCGTGGGTGGAAAGCGAAACCGTCGACGGCGGCGTGGTCTTCTACCTGGGTGATTGGAAATCCCAGACCCGCGTCGCGGTGACGCGCAAGCCCGGCCAATACCTCAAGGTGAACTACGTCGGCAACAGCGACACCACCTTCATGCGCGCCGAAGTGCTCTACACCAACGGCGACTATGCCGCGGCACCCGAGCACTACAAAAAAGCCACCACCACCGGCAAATGGAACTGGGAGGTCGAACAAGCCTACCGCCGTGCCGCCGATTGTTTGGCGCGTACCGGCAAGGGCGCCGAAGCGCTGGCCCTGCTGAAGGAATACCTCGGACGTTATCCCAAGACCGTGCACATGGCCGAGGTGGTGGGGCTGCGCGCCGGCCTCGCCCTGGCGGCGGGCGACTTCGATTCGGCCAGAAAAGATTTCGAGGAGATGGTCAAGAACCCCAAGTGGAGTGCGACCTCGGAACTCGACGGCATGCTCGGACAGCGGGACGTGCTGGCGAAGCAAAAGAAGTTCGCTGAGGCGGTGGCGTTGCTCAACCCCTACTGGGCCAAACTCAAGGCCGATGATGACTCCGACGCCTTCGGTCGGGTCGCCCTGGCGGTAGCCAGTGATCTTGATGCTGACGGCAAAACCGCGGAGTGCATTGCGGCACTGAAGAAAACCTACCTCGCCCCGATCGCCAACGACGCGCAAGCGCGCGCCCGTCTGCACCACGCCCAGCTTTTGGCCAAGCCCAACGACACCGAGAACAATCTCGCCGCCTTCGATCAAGTCGCCATCGCCGTCCTGCTCGGTGGAGATGAGACGACCAGCGCCGCAGCCAGCAAACTGGCCCGCGAACTGATCATGAACCGCATCGACAAGGACAAGAAAGTGTCCGACGAAGCGCGTAAGGAATACCGCTCGTACCTGTCCAGCCTGTGATCCGCTCCCGCACTTGTCCCGCCTCACCCGCCGTCCGCGCTCCCGGAGACGCTATGACCGTCCGCTTGCCCCTCGCCGCCCTCGCGCTGATCGCCGGCCTGTTGACCAGCACCTCGCTGCAGGCGGGTGAAGACCGCGACATCATCCTACGCAAGAACGGCACCAAGATCGCCGGCTACATTGAAAGCGAGACCACCGTGGGGGTCGCGTACCGCACGATTAAACCGACCAGCGATACCCCCCCGAAACCCAACATTCTCAAGCTCAACGAGGTGACCTCCATCACCTACACCGGCATGGCCGGTGGCTCATGGGCCAAGGGCCAGAGCGAACGCGACGCCGGCAACTACGAAGCCGCTGCGGAGTTCTTCAACCAACTCGCCACCACCGGCACGCGCGAGTGGGAAAAAGTTTATGGCGCGATCGCTGAAGGCGAGTGTTGGGAATTGGCCCGCAAATACACCGACGCCGCCAAAGCTTTCAACGTGGTGGTGCAGGGCTTCGCCGGCGATCCCGCGACCAAGCCACCGCTTCCGGCCCACCGCCTCTGGCTGGACGCCAAATACCGCCTGGGCATGGCCTATGCCCAGGCCAAACATGCCGACGCCGACAAGGTCGCCCAGGAACTCGAAGCCCTCGGCAAGAAGGACGGCATCAGCGCCGCCGAATCGCGCGCCAACGCCATCCGCGCGGCCAAATTCGCCGCCGACGGCAACCTGGTCAAATTCACCGAATTCATGAAGAAGGCCTCGGTCCGTTCGTTCGACGAGCCGGATGTGTGGTTCCACTTCAAGCTGTACTGCGCCGAATCCCTGCGCCAGTCGTTCAAGAAGGGCAAAGAAGCGTCGGCGATCTACCGTGAGATCCTCAACGGACTGAGCGACGATCCCGCCCGCCAAGCGCAGATCTCCCTCGGCCTCGGCCTGACCCTGATCGAGAACGACCGGGAAAGCGCGCTGATCGAATTGTTGAAACTCGACGTGCTGCCCTACGGCTCACCCGACCAGAAGTGCGAAGCGCGCTACAACGCCGGCCGCCTGCTGTGGGAAAGCGCTCAGGCGATCAAAACCAATACCGAAGCGATGAAGGACGAGCGCAAAGCCAACTTCGTCAAAGAAACCGAACGCTCCGCCCGCTTGGTGATCACCGCCGCCGCCGACGGTCCGCCGAAAAACCCCAACGTCGAACTGGCCAAAGCCCTGCTGACGTCCTTCGGCCCCGATCCCGACGCGCCGAAGCCGAAGGAAGAGAAAAAGGCCGCACCGGCTCCAACCCCGGCCCCGGCCGCGCCGAAGAAGGACGCGCCGAAGCCCAAATAAATCGGCCACTCCAGAGAAACCCGCTCGACCCGCGCAGGAAACCTGCGCGGGTCGTTGTTTGGGATGGAAGTTCTTCTACCTCGCCGCCGTACCGCCCAGCAGCCCGAACAACACCACCTGCGCCTTCAGTGCTGAACGGAAATCACCGAGGTGGAGCGATTCATTTTCCGCGTGCGCGCCGCACAGCGGATCTTCGACGCCGGTCAGCAAGGCGGGAATGCCACCAAGCTTGGCCGTCATTTCGCCGACAAAAGGGATGCTGCCGCCGCAGCCGATGAACACCGGCTTATTGCCGTAACCGTGTTCGAGCGCGGTGAGCGCGGTGACGAATAACGGATGATCGGTGGGACTGCCCCAGGCGCTGCTGGCGGATTGGCGACGGATGATGAGGTCCATGCCAGCTGGTACCTGCACACGCAGATGCGCTTCGAGCGCGGCTGCACACACGTCCGCATCCATATCGGGCACGATGCGCAGGCCGATACGCGCCCACGCGCTGTCCATCACCACGTTGCCGGTGCGTCCGCGTTCACCGGCCTGAATGGCGCTCACCGTCAGCGACGGCCAGCGCCAGAGTTTGCAATGCACGTCGACCACGTCGCCAGCGGGCACACCGTGCAACATGCCGGACTGCTCGGCGAACTTCGCAGCGGAATACGGCAAGCGGCGGTAAAGCGCTTCCTCCTGCGCGGACAACGGCCGCACGTGGTCATAGATGCCGGCAACCTGGATCCGCCCCTGCGCATCGCTGAGCGAGGTCACCATCCGACAGAGTGCCAACACCGCGTCCGGCACCGGACCGCCCCACATGCCGGAATGCAGCGGTGCTTTCAGTGCCTTCAACTCGACCTCAACCACGATGTTGCCGCGCAAACTGGTGGTCAGTGACGGCAAACCGGTGTCGAAGTTGGCGGCGTCGGCGATGACCAAGCAATCGGCTTTCAACTCGGCGAGGTGCGCGTCGAGGAACTGTGAAAAATGTTGGCTGCCAACCTCTTCCTCACCTTCGATCACCACCGTCAGGTTGACCGGCGGCTGACCAGCGCTGGCGTTCCACGCGGCAGCAGCGGCACAGTGGATGGCGATGCCAGCCTTGTCGTCGGCCGCGCCGCGAGCGTAGAGCCGACCGTCACGCTCGGTCGGCTCGAACACCGGCGACGTCCACAGGTGTTCGCGTAGCGGCGGCTGCACGTCGTGATGGGCGTACAACAACATCGTCGGTTTGGTCGGACCCGCGCGGTGGTCCTTGGCGATGACGTAGGGGAACGCTCCGGGAATCCGGACGATGCGCGCTTCCGGGTACCCCGCGGCCAGCAGCCAATCGACACACGCCTGTGCACTGCGGTCGAGCTGCGTGTGATCGAAACCAGCGAAGCTGCACGAGGGAATGCGCACCAGCGTTTTCAAACGTTCGAGCGTGGTGGGAAAATCACTCTCGGCGTGCGCCATCGCGGCACGGGTGGCAGCATCAAGGGGAGGTAGCAGGTCGTTCATGTGCGCAGCCTAACAACCACGCACCACCGGCCCAGGCATGCCGAGCGGTGCCTTGCACCACTTCGACGCACATCGACCAGACAGTGGCACCACCAGCCAACGTATTCATGCTGCGCTGAGTGAGGTCATCCATGCGCATCGCCCTCCTCGGTCTTTTGCTGCTGCCCCTGCTGCTGAGTGCCGAGGACGCTCCCGCCACACCGGACGAGCTACGCAAACGCATCGCCACGCTGGAAACCGAACTCCAAACGCTGCGCACCCAGGCGATCTCCTTCAAGACCCTGGCCGAACTTGAGGTCGACCTGTCGTTCCTGCGCTGGGGCGAAAACGAACCGGCCAACCAGTTACCCAAACGCCTGATTAGCTTCCTGGGCCTGAACGAAGCTGAACGCAAGGCGCTCGGCGGAATCGTGCGCGCGACGCGTGAACAACTGGTGGCTGAGATCGCCAGACTGAAACCGACGACCGAGAAAACCGCCGCCGGTTACCGCCTAGTGATCGCCGAGTTCGCCGGTGACGGCAAGATCCTTGAAGGCACTTTCCTCAAACAGGCCGGCGAAATCCTGGGGCCGGATCGCCTGCGCCTGATGCGACGCAGCATGCGCTCGCTGAGTGAAGAGTGGTTCCTCGACTTCGGCCAGCGCACCAACACGTATATTTTCACGCGACGTGGTGACAGCTGGGAACTGCGCCAAGAAGCGAAGGGCGACGGCGGTTCGAGCAGCAGTACCCGTGGGTCGCTGTCCTCGCTCGATCGTTATGCGCTCATCAAGCCGTACCTGCCGGAAGAGCTCGTGCGCGAGATCGAGAAGGACGTGATCAGACCACCGAAGCCCGATGAAGTCCCGGACTTCTGAAACAATGCGAAAGACCCGTTCGACATCGTTCGCTGCCGGTCCAGTCCTGCTCCTCTGAGAAGGCCGCTACCCGGTGGTAGCAAACCGTCTCGCAAACACGCGTCATTCCTGGGGCTGGGTGCATCCCTGCGTCTTATCCGCGGTTGCACTGCCGCGATCCTTGGCCCACGCTGAGGCACCACCCGAGCCCACCTATTCCTGACATGCCCACCATCCTCGTCACCGGCGGCGCCGGCTACATCGGTTCCCATACCTGCGTTGAACTGCTGAAGGCCGGCCATCATGTGGTGGTGGTCGACAGCTTGATCAATAGCAACGTCGAGGCACTGCGCCGGGTTGAACGCCTGACGGGAAAACGTCCGGTGTTCCAGCGCATCGACCTGCTCAATCGCGAAGGCCTGGTCGAGGTCTTCGCCCAGTACCGGCCCACCGCGGTGATCCATTTCGCCGCGCTCAAGGCGGTTGGTGAGTCGGTCAACCAACCGCTGCGCTACTACCACAACAACCTCACCGGGACCATCCACCTGCTGGAATGTATGAAAGCGGCGGGCTGCAAACGGCTGGTGTACTCATCCTCCGCCACGGTCTACGGCGATCCCGAGCGCGTGCCGTTGACCGAGGACTGCCGCCTGATGGCGACCAATCCCTATGGCCACACCAAACTGATGACGGAACAGATCTGTGCTGATCTGGTGAAGTCCGAGCCCGACTGGAAGATCGCGCTGCTGCGTTATTTCAATCCCATCGGTGCGCATGTAAGCGGCACCATCGGCGAGGATCCACAGGGCATTCCCAACAACCTGATGCCGTACCTGCTGCAGGTCGCGGTGGGCAAACGCCCACACCTGACGGTGCACGGCAACGACTGGCCGACCGTCGATGGCACCGGCGTGCGCGACTACCTGCACGTGGTCGACCTGGCGCTCGGTCACCTCGCCGCCCTTGATCGACTCGACACCCTGAACGGTGCGGTGCCGATCAACCTCGGCACCGGCCAGGGCTACTCGGTGCTGCAGATGATCGCCGCCCTGGAACAGGCCTCGGGGAAAAAGATCCCCTACCAGATCGGCCCACGTCGCCCTGGGGACATCGCTACGTGTTACGCCGATCCGACCAACGCCGAGCGCCTGCTTGGCTGGAAGGCGACGCGTGATCTCGCCACCATGTGTGCCGACGGCTGGCGTTGGCAGCTGCAGAATCCGGATGGCTTTGGCCCGCGCTGACGCGTCACCACAGCTTGTACTCGGACGCATACCAGCGCGCCAAGCCACCCCATACACGCCACAGCAGGTGCGAGCGTTGCCCCATGAGCGTGGTCAGGCGGGTGATCAGCTGCCGGAGTTCCTCGTTGTTGGCGAACAGGGTGCTGCGCTGCTTGACCAGCTTCACCAGTGCGCTCGCGGTTTTCCAGGACGACGCGCCGGGTTCCAGGTAGCGCCGGGTGATGCGGGCGAACTCCAGCGCGGTGCGGCCGTAGTCGGTTTCTGCCTCGGCGTCAGCGAGGTAGCGATCCGCGCTGGCAGCAGCGCCAACAAGCGCGGTCTCCACCGCCAGCCACAAGGCATGGAACTTCCAGGTACGGTCATGTGCCAAGGTTTCGGCGCGGCGATGGGCCTCCAAACCTTCCGCCCAGCGGCCTTCCTTGCGGCAGGAATCCGCGACGTGGATCAGCATCCACGCTTCCAGGTTGGCGCGTTTCTGCCAGCCGGTGGCCCACGCGACCACGTCGCGGTCGGCGTCCTTGTTGCGCAGCGCGTAACACATAGCGCCCCAACATTCGTCGTTCGCCTGGAGAAACGTCCGGCAGCGATCGCGGTACGCACGGATGTGCTCGATCGGTGCGTGTTCTCCCAACCAGGTGACGTACGAGAACGTCGCGCGCATCCGTGGCCGACCCTCGGGCAACGCATCGATGCGTTCGGCACAGGAACGCGGCGACTGGGTCGGGACCCAGCGCTGCGCCCAATGGTAATAGGCGCGCCGGCCCGCCAGCCGCGCGGCGATGCTGCGGTCGAGCAGCGCTACGAGCTGACCCTGCTGCGGCATCTTGGCCAGGGCCGCGACGGCGCGATCGACCGCATCCCAGTCATGTTCGGTGACGTCGAGTAAATGCGCGAGCGCCGTGCCTGCCGCCGCTGCATCACCGCTTGCGGCATGGAACTCCACCGCATGAGTGGTGGTCCAGTCGCCGGCATCATTGCGCTGCAGGTGGCCAAGCACGATGCGCGCGGCCGGGAATTCGCGGTCCGCCAAATGGAGGTCGAACAGTCGATGGCCGGCAAAGGCATAGGTCGGATCGAGTTCAACTGCGCGAACGAAGGCCGCCTTCGCTCCGGCACGATCCTTGGCGGCAGAGCGCGCATCGGCGAGGTAACCCCAGGCCACGGCACGCCTGGGCTGCAGACGGACAAGCTGTTCCCCGGCCTGCACGGCCTCGGCAAGGTTGCCCGCCTGTTGCGTGATCCCTGCCAATTCGCGCCAGTTATCGCCGTCCTCTGGCTCATCCGCGACCAAGGCGCGCAAACGCGTAAGCGCGGCGTCACGACGATCATGCCGTGACTCGATCACCGCCGCACGACGGCGCAGGAAACTCGGTGGACGTCCGTGCCACACCGCTCCGGCGCAGCAGTCCAGCGCCTCGTCGATGCGTCCGGCCGCCGCCAGCAGGTCGGCTTTCAGTGCGCTGGCGGCGACGAAGCGCGGATTGAGCTCCAGCGCGCGATCGAGCGCGGTAACGCGCTCGGCGCGTGCCTCGGCGCCAACCAGGACCTCGGCCAAACGGAACCACACACGCGCCTCATGGCGGCGGTCATCCGTCTGCGCTCGCGCCAGTTTGAGCGCCCGCACCTGGTCGCGTTCCGCGAGCATATCCCAGGCGCGATCCAGACCCGGATCGAGCGTCACCGCGCGTTCGAGTGCCGCGATGGCGCGCCCGGCATCCTGTGCCGCCAAGTGCACGCGGGCGAGCGTCAGGTGGTTGACGGCATCGAGCGGCTCGTGGTGGATGATGCGCTGCATGACTGTCAGCGCCTGCACCGTGTCGCCGATCTGCAGGTGCAACTCCGCCACTCGCCGGGCAGCGTACGACCACGACGGACTGATCTGCAATGCCTGGTCGAGCGCAGCGAGTTCCACCTCGCGGTGACCCTGCGCCCCGGCGACCTTGGCCTGGTCGAGCCAGCTGCGTGGCAACAGCGGGAAACGCGCACACATCCCGCTCGCGAGACGGTCGGCCTCCTCCAGGCGGTCGAGCACCAGCAGATGGGTGATGAGCGACGACCACACTTGCCACAAATCAGGACGGGCGCGGTGCGCACTCTGCAGGGTGTGCAGCACCGCGTCGGCCGCGAGGACACCCTGCGCGTGGTAGCGGAAGGATTCGATGCCATCGCCAAAGGTGACCTGGCGCTCCAGTTCGCCCTGCACGAGCCGCAATTGTTGTTCACGCGCGGTGATGTCTCCGCAGGTCTCCATCAGGCGATCGATGGCGTAGGTGTCATCGGCGTCCAGGCGCACCGCCGTGCACCACGCCGCCTGCGCCGCGGCGAGGTCGCCCTTGGCCAGCAGCACATCGCCTCGTAGGTTTTCATTGGCGGCACAGATTCCGTCGATCTGCAGCGCTGCCTGCAAGCTGTGCTCGGCTTCGTCGAGGCGGCCCTGGCGTTGCAGACACCACGCCAGTTCACGCTGGGCCCAAGAATCCCCTGGATGCACGCTGACCAGATGGCGGATCGCCGGTTCCAGCGCTGCCGGACCGTCCTCGCGCAGCCACTGCACCAGCAAGACCTGCAGCTGACGGTGATGCGGAAAACGCTCCGCCGCGGCGCGTACCTGAGCGACTGCCGCCGGGCGACCAGCGGTCTCCTCACGCAGCCGGGCCAAGCTGCGCTGCGCTTCCATGAACAAGGGATCGATGGTCAGCACCTCTTCCCACAGCGCGATCGCCTGCGTCCGCTCGCCGCGTTTATCGGTCAGATCGGCGTTGGCGGCGAGGAAGTCGATACGGCGCACCCGACCTTCGGCGCGCCGCAACAAGGCGTCGGCCACTTCGTAACGCCCGTAACGCGCCTGTTCGCGTGCCAGGAAGCGCAGCAGGTAGCCGTCCTCGCCGTGCCGCGCGAGCGCCTCCTCGATCACCTGGAAGCCTTCCTCGGTGCGGTCGAGCTGGTCGAGCGCCCAGAACAAGGTGCGGGTCGGATGCGGCGAGCGTTTGGCCGCGCGTTCGGCGCGTTGACGTAGGAAGGCCAGCGCTTCGTCGGTGCGGCGTAGGTGACGACAGGCGCGGAAGTAGGTCTGCGCGTGGTCCTCGTCGGTGATCTCCAGGCTGGCACACAGCCGGTAGATCGCCGTCGCCTGGATGAACTCGCGCCGCTCCCATAAGATGCCGGCCAGCATGCGCATAGCCGCGGCATCGCTGCCACGCCGACGCAGCGCACGACGCAGCAACTCCTCGGCGCGCTGCTGGTGGCGTTGGTCCCACCACAACAGTCCAGCCAGGCGGATGGCGAAGATCGCCGAGTTGGTTTTTGGGGCGACCGCTTCCTCCAGGCGCTGCTGGCGCTCGGCGCGGGCCGGTTCCGGCAGATCATCCAGGTGCATCAGGCGGATGGTCTGGTGCTCGGGAAAACGCGCGTGCCACAGCGCTGAGGTGGCGGCGGCGAGCACCTGGTCGCCGTCGTAGTACGCTAGGTTGCGCCGCGCCATCATGGTGATGCGGCTGTCGGGCGCCTGCACCGTCAACGTCGCTAGCGCCGCCGCAGCAGCAGCACGATCGTGGCGGTCCAGACCATGCCGCAGCACATGCAGGAGGTCGCGTTCCGCGACTTCCGGAAGCTCAATGCCTTCCAGCAGCTCGGCACGTTCACGTGGTACCAGCAGCATGCCCCGTGGTCCGAACGGCGCGTAATCCTGCAGGAACGGATCGGCGCGCGATTCGCCGGAAAACCGCGTGCCGGGATCACGCAAACGCAGGGTCCGCCGCCGCGCATCGTAGCCCACCACGGCCTGCAGATGCGCACTGGTGGTCTCGACCGTGGTGAGGGTGAAGGGGATGCCACGATCGATGAGCGCGACGGTCACCTCCCAGGTGACCGTGAATTCACGCACGATGAAGCCGGCGGCTGCGGCCCAGCCGCGTTCCTTATGATCCGGCGTACCATCGTAACAGATTGCGTCCGCCACCGCGAGGTGGTCGGCATCGACCTGCCAGAAACGCGCGAGCATCGCCAGCGTCGCTGGCGCGCAGGTGAGGTGGTGCTGACGGACGAAGGGCACGTCGAGCAGCACGCGGCGCGCATCCGCTGGCGCCTGTTCCTGCGCCTCCACCACTTTGAGATGAAACGGATGGCCGCTCGCGCGGCCCAGGCGCATGGCCTCGGCGAGATCGCCGGATTCGTAGGCCAGATCGGCGCGCCGCGCGGTCAGCCATTGGTCAGTCGCACGCTCGCGCAACGGCGTGAGTTCAGCGTAGCGGTCGAACCAGGTGCGGGCCTCGTCGTAGTGGCGCAACTCCAACAGTACCGCGGCCAATTGGGCAGCGACGGCGGCGGATTCGCTGTTCGCCATGGTCGCACGCAGCAGGGCGAGGGCCTCGTCATCCTGTTGACGCTGGTAGAGCAAACGGGCCAGGCCCTGCACCGCTGGTCGGTACCACGGCATCAGTGTCAACGAGCGGCGCAGTTTGGTCTCGGCCTCGTCAAGCCGATCCGCCTCCTCCAGCAAGTGCGCACGCGAGACCGCCACCCAGTGCCCACGCACCCCGAGGGATTCGGCCAGCGACAGGCGCTCCTCCGCCTGGGTGAATTCATGCAGGGTCGCCAGTACGTCCGCGGCGGTGGTGAGGAAATCGACGCGTTCGACCGCCGATTGCTGGGGATCATCGCTGATCCTCGACAGCCATTCCCACGCCAGGAAGGCCCCACGCCAACCCCACAGGCAACGCGCCCGTACCGAACACGCGCCCAGTGACGCCGGCGCCCGCCGATGGACGCGCAGGTGCAGCCGATCGCTGAGCGCAGAGGCACCCAACTGGTTGGCCAAGCGACCAGCCAACACGCCGCCTCGCGAGCCCCGCCATTCGCTCAGTGGTCCGAATTCCCGGATGCCCAAGGCGTGGGCCTGGAGAAACAAGCCGCGATCGTAAAGCCCTTGGATCTCAGCGTAGCGGTCGTGGTCGGCGGCTGGCATCGCGATGATGCTGCCGTTCCCCCAGGGCCTGCCAAGGGCTCGCGCTCCCCGGTGTCAGCCGCTTGACCACAGCAGTGGATTCAGCTCGGTCGCCACCGGTTCGCCGACCGGCGCGCCCGGCATCCAGGTATCGAGGTCGCGTTGCTGGTTGCGGTTCGCCGGCGCGGCCACGCGCGTGCCATCGGCGAAATAGATCACCGTCATCACCGCGCGCATGTCCTGCGACTGGTTGGTGCTGGCGCGGTGGAAGGTCCAACCGGAGTGGAAGCTGACCTCACCCAGGTCGAAGGCACCCTCATCCACAGGCAGGTCGGCGAGGGTCAGTCGCCGCGCGACTTCGCGCTCGCTGTCATCGCTGATCTCCAGCGCACGGCCAAAATCAGTAACGTGGCTGCCGATGCTGAACGCCAGCGGGCCCATCGCCAACGGCACCGCCTGGAGCGGCACCCACACGGTGATGGTGTGGTCGGTGGCCAGCGGCCAGTACTGCTGATCGCAGTGCCAGGGCGTGATGCCGCCCGCGGGTTCTTTGTAGAGCGCTTGGTCGTGGTAGAGCCGCACGCCGGTGACGCCCATCAACTCGGCGGCCAGACGCGCCAGCTTGCGGCTGAAGGTGAACGCATGGGCGGTCGCATCGTCGCGCCACAGGTTCACTACTTGCAGGAAAGCCTTTTCATAGGTGCTGCGCGACGCCAGCGGCCGCACGTCTCGACTACGGCGGGCGACCTCGGCGCTGATCGCCGCACCACAGGTGCGCAGGGTATTCGCCGACAACACGTCCTTGAGCTTGATGAAGCCCTGCGTGCGGTAACGCGCGCACTGCTCCGGCGTCAGTGGGTGGCGGGCGGACAGATCGGCCGCGACCGCCGTTGGCAGCGAGGTGGGAATCTGGGTGACCTGATTGGCTGCGCGGCTGAGGATCATGGCGGTGCTCCTGGGCAGAATCTTGATCCAGGAGCACGTGGGGTTCCACACCGGGCTTGACCCGTGCCGGTAGGATTTTTCACCCTGCCAGCGGCTCTTGGCTGCAGGGAATCCGAGATCCCATGCTTAGGCGCACATCTTTGGGGCACAGCGGCACGCCTCGGCTGTCGACCATTCCCTTGTCGTTCGGATCCAGGCGCTGATAGTCAGAGCCATGGCCAGCGGCACGAACACCAGTACCAGCAAGATCGCCACCATCGTGGTGTTGATTCCCATTGTTATCGCTGCGTGGTTCGCCGCGCCGTGGGTGTTGCCAGTGTGGTACTGGCAGAACGTCGATCTGGAAGCCATCGCCCGCGACCACGCGAAGGATGGTTACACTAAGGAAAGCCTCGCCACCGAGTTCGAGTGGATCGTCTTCTACAATCCCCGCGGTGGGCGCGAGTCCAAAGACCCGTGTCCCTACCAGATCTACAGCAGCAATCCGGCGTGGAAATCCAAGTATCCCGATGGTGTCGATGAGCACCAGTTGATGGTGCGGGCTTCCCTGATCTGCGAAAATGATGGCGAGGCGATCAGCAAGCTGTGGATCGGCGTGTCCCCGAGTGAGTGTTTCTTCAAAATCAAAGGCCTGCGTTTTCCGCCCGGCAGTTTTGGCAAGCCCAAAGGCCGACCGGTGCTGGTCTACCAGTCGCTGTCCCTGGAGAAGGTCGACATCAGCCGGGGCATCAGCATGGTCACCCAGACCAAAGAATGGGAAAACGACGACCTGTGGGATGACCGCGACGACGGCTTCAAACCCTGACCGGCGCGCGCTGATCCATTATTTGGCGTCGAGCTCCAGTACCAGGTTCGGATGCGCCGACAGTTCCGCCATCAGCCGTTCATCGGCGACGATGGTCAGCACGGCATCATCATCCTCATAACGTTCCTCTTGCACCGCCGCGCGACTGCGCACGAAGGCGTCCAGCGCGCCATCGGTCACCGGGAAACGCACAGTCACCTTTCGTGAACGACGATTGATGTGCGCACGAATCAAGTCTTTGAGCAGGTCCAGTCCGGTGCCGTTCAACGCGCTGATCGCCACCGATTCTTTGTAGCGCCGGCGGTAGGCCAGCAGGATGGTCTTGCTGTAGGCCACATCGACTTTGTTGAACACCATCACCACTGGCACGTCCTCGGCCCCGATGGTCTTCAGTACCTCTTCGACGGCATCGATCTGCTGTTCCATCACCGCGCTCGACGAGTCGACCACGTGTAGGAGCAAGTCAGCCTCGCGTACTTCCGCGAGCGTAGCGTGGAAGCTGGCAATCAGGGTCGGCGGCAGTTTGCGGATGAAACCGACGGTGTCCGACAACACCACGTTGTGGTGGCGATCGAGGAACAACTGCGCCGAACGGGTGTCGAGGGTGGCGAACAGGCGGTCCTGCGCGAGCACTTCGGCGTTGGTAAGCGCGTTCATCAAGGTGCTCTTGCCGGCGTTGGTGTAACCCACCAGCGCGACGTTGAACGCATCCGAACGCGTCTGCACCGCGCGATCTTTGCGCGCAGCAATCTCTTTCAGCCGCCCACGCAGATCCTGGATGCGTTTGCGAAACTGACGGCGATCCATTTCGATCTGTTTTTCACCGGTGCCGGCCTTGAAGCCCGAGCCGGAGCCCGATGAGCCACCAACACTTTGGCGATCAAGGTGCGTCCACATGCGCTTGAGCCGACCCTTGTCGTATTCCGCCTGCGCCAACTCGACCGCCAGCATCGCTTGGTTGGTGCGCGCATTGCGGGCGAAGATGTCGAGGATGATTTCGTCGTAATCGAGCACCGCGCACTCGATGGCTTCTTCCAAATTTCGTTGCTGACGTGGATGCAGCTGAACGTCGAAGACCGCTTGCTGCGCTCCCGTGGCAATCGCCAGTTCCTTCAGTTCGGTTACCTTGCCGGACCCGATGTAGGTCCCTGGCGTCGGCTTCTGCACATGCTGCACCAGCGTGCCGACCACCGAACGACCGGCGGTATCAAGCAGACTGCGCATCTCCGCCTCGCGTTCATTCTCCATCTCCCGCTCATCGGGATGGAG
Organism: Planctomycetota bacterium; assembly: GCA_031426335.1. GTDB lineage: Bacteria > Planctomycetota > UBA11346 > UBA11346 > UBA11346 > BOG-1363. Next base: position 19,885 of record JANPLC010000356.1, on the reverse strand, counting down.
GGTGAGCATCAGCACCACGGGAATGCTCGCCTGCTGGGTCGGGACGGTTTTGGCAGTCATGCGATCGCTGGTGCTCCTCGGTGATAAATCTGGGGACCAGCGGGGCGACACAAGGGTGGGTGAGGGTTAGCGACGCACCGGCCATAGAGCCAATGCCACACTCACCAAGCGGATGAGCACGCCGGCAGCCACCGCCGCCCAGGCCGGATCCATCTGGGTGGGATCGGCCAGGTGCCGTGCGTCCAGCCAGGGCATGACCCACATCAACGCCAACCCAGCCAGCACGCCGGCTGCGCCATTGGCGGCGATATGGAACATGGGAAAGCGCGTATCATGGTTGGGCGCCAGCTCCTGCACCCGGCCAATCCAGGCGATCGAGGCCAGGCCGCGACCAAGTCCCATGAGTCCCAGACAGAGGAAGGCCAGCCACGCGAGGTTGCTCGGCGACAGCAGCAGGACCAGCGCATCGCCAAACAACGAGGCCACCAGCATCCAGCGCAGCAACGACGCGCCTCCGATGCGACGCAACAACACGCCGGCAATGACAATGCCCAGCAACATCAGCGGCAGCTGCACGTTGCCTTGCAGCAGGGCGAAATGTTTGCCGTCCATGCCCAGGTGCTGCAGCAGACGCGGCACGTAGGGCAACAGGCAAGCGAAGGCCGCGGTGTTGAGCGCGCCGATGATCACGAAACGGCGGAACTCCGGCACCGCGCGCATGGCCGCGAGCAGCGGCGGCCTGGGCAGGTGCTCATCCTGGCGCGGCGGCATCGCCGGACCGCATGCGAGCGCCAGTGTACCGAGCTGCACCAACACCACCGACAACACGAATAAACCCATCAACCACGTCAACTCGCTGGCGCTGGCGCTGCCGTCCGCCGACGGCAACGGCCAAGCCCACGCCACTACTTGAAGCGCCAAGCTGACCGAGCCGAAGGCGAACAGGTTGCGCCACATGTAGAAGCGCCCGCGTTCCTCGCGCGGCACCACCGCCGCTGTGTAGGTCATGAACGCCGCGACGCCGACGTTGCCGAACATCGCGGTGAGAAAGATCGCCACGAACACGCCAGCCAATACTGCGCCAGTACTCAGGCCCAACCACCACGCGAACAGCGGCCACAACACCGTGCCCAACCACATCGTTCGCGCGATGAGCGTGTTCGCCACGCACACGCGTTTGGCATCACCAGCGATCGGCCACAAGGCCACCACCAACACATGCAGGGCGATGCCGGCGTAGTTGACCACCGGCAGCCACGCGAGGTCGGCTACCGACGCACCCAGCAACGTGAGGAACAACACGAGATTGTAGCCGTCGAGCCACAACGCGCCGGTGAGGCTGCTCCACAGTTGTGCCGGCGCGACCTCGGTCAGTAGCCAGCCCATGCCACGACGACCGGCGACTAGGCGACGGGCACCGAAGGGCGCGACGACACGGTCGATGAAGGCAGGTCCGATGTCCGATGTCCGATGTCCGATGTCGACACCGTCTGCTTCCGGTGACATCGGACATCGGACATCGGACATCGGACGTTCGTCGTTCACGCCCACGGTTCAGGAAAAACCGAGGTCAACTTCTCCGCCGACCGTTTTACCGCCATAAACGGCTCGACCGTGTCGCGCCAACGGAAATAATGCGCGCTCTGCTGGTGGGCTTTGAACGCCGCCTCGTCGACATAGACCTCGTAGAGCCTGAAGTGCGTCGGCTGGTCGTTGAGGCGCAACACATCGAACCGTCGATTCCCAGGCTCGCGGATGGTATTGCGGTGATTGTCCTCGCTCGCGCGGATGAACGCGTCCACGTGTTCCGGCTTCACCTGGATGTCGACCCATACCACAAACATGGCGCATTCCTCCTGCTCGGCCGGGGATGCTGGGATGGTGGCGGTGACGGGCAAGCCCAGGACATCACACGGATTCTTGTCCATGCTGATCCGCCAGCGATGCTCCGACGACCAGGGAGCTTCCCATGCGCATCATCTCCGGCCTCATCCGCATGATCACCGGCCTCGCGATCATGGCGATGACGCTCTACGTCTACCTGGGCAACCAGGCGCAGTTGGAGGGCACCGATCCCGTCACGGTGGTGATCGTCGGGCAGGAGCTCACCGCCACGCCGACGCAAATCATCATCGGCCTGATCACCGCTGCGGCGGTCGGCGGGATGATCGAACTGCTCGGCATCTTCACGCTGGTGCGTAAGGCGAAAGCGCCCGCCGAGCCGGTTAAACCAGCCTGATCACGCGCGAACAGCGCGATGTCGCCGTGGGCGTTCCGCGCGCGGACGTCAACGCCAGCGGGCAAACACCAGCAGGCTCAACACGCCAATGACGGCGACGCTGCCACCCAGACCGCAGCCGCCACCACCGCCACTGCTTCCACCGCCTGATGAGCCGCCACCACCTGTCGGCGATGCGGTGATGATCACGTTCAGCGCCGCCGAAGTCCCACCGCCCGGTCCGGGATTGACCACCCGCACGGTGGGCGTGCCCGCGGCTGCAACGTAACCCGCGGGCACGGCAACGGTGAGTTCGCCGCTGGCCGCGGTCAGCGGCGACAAAGCGACCTGACCACTCCAGGTGACCGACGATGACGGCATGAGGTTGGCGCCGGTCAAAGTCATGGTGTAGGCCGCACTGCCGGCCGTTAGCGACGACGGCGAGATGGCCGACAGGGTCGGCGTGGGATTGGCACCGCCACCGGCAAGCACGGTGATCACCACGGCGTCGTAGGCCGGCGTATGCGTGCCGTTCTGAGCCGTGAGTAGAAACGTGTAAACGCCCGCGGCGCTGAAGGTCACCGAACTGGTGAGCGAACCAGCAGCCGCAATGGTCGCGGTGCCCGGGGCAATTGCCGGATCGTAGAGGCTCCATGACGTGGTGATGCCGCTGCCGCTCGCCGTGCCCGATAGCACCGCACCGCTGGCCAGTTGCACGTTCTGGTCAACACCGGCATCGGCGTTCGGTCCGCCAGCCGCACGGGGACCTTCGCTCGCACCCGTGGTGCTGATCACTTCGAATTGGTTGATATCGATGCCCTGCACGTCATTGAAACAGCCAGCCGGGAAACGCTGATCGGGACAGGCCGAGACCGAGAAAAAGCCGCCGTTGTCGGCGACAATCGCACCATACTTCTTCAGCGCGTTGGCTACGGCTTTCGACTGCTTGCTCCAGCCACCGGGAACGCTGAACGATGACTTCAGCCGCACACGCTGACCCATCGCCGCGTAGCTGGCGAAATCCGGATTGGCGTTGGTGATCGGCGAGGCGTGGTGCGTCGCCGGGTAGATGTACTCCTTGCGCGACTTGTTGACCACGATGCGCAGTGCGTGTTCGATCACCCCGCGTTCACATTCGTCGTAACGGATGAGCGCCGGGAACAGTGGCAAGCCGGCGGCGTCACCGGAAGTCCAGCCCGCCGTGCGCAGGGTGTTGCTGTCGAATCGGAAGATCGCGCCGTTGCTCGCCTGCCAATTCGGCGAATTGTTGGTCAACACTGCCTGCCAGGTTTCGAACAGCCGCGGCGTTACGCCGGGCTGGACGATGATGGAATGACGGTCCTGATCGATCACCGTGCGCTGCCAGGTCTCGTTGCTTTCACCCGTCGGACGATTCGACGGCCACGTCTCAACCGGCATGTTGGTTGGGATCGGCCAGGTCGCGACCGGATTGGTGCCGCCGTAGAAATCAGAATCGTCGGGATATTCAGTGAAACGCATGCCGACCAGCGGCTGGGCTGGCGGCACCAGCACGTAGTTCATTTCGGCGAAGACCTTCACCGTGTTGCGGTTGGCATTGATCGCCACCAGATCGCTGCGAATACGCGCCATGATGATGGCCGAATCAGCGTGCACTGGCCGATTGGTGATGACTTCGTTCCAGGGATTGTCCTTCGGCATGATCTGCAACGCACTGACGATAGCGTCCGCCTGCGGCGTGTTGAACAACACCGGCGTAGTGACGGTCGGCTCCGGGCCCAGAATGCGGCCGGCGTGATTGATGCGCTCAGCTCCGACGAGTGCGGGAACCAGCAGGAGCAAAGGAATGATACGCATGGGTCACCTCGTGGTGGGCGGCTCGGACAACGGCACACGGAACTTTGCCTCGCTGATCTCCAGCGTTCCGCCGGGCATGACGTAAAATGCCAGTGGCCCGGCACGCATGGCGGCACCGTCTCCTGGTTTTAGTTTCAACGTGACGCCGTCGGCGGTGATGGTGAGTTGTTCACCGCGCTGGCGAACCGCGACCTGGATCCACTCGGTGCCGTGCGCAGGAACTTCGACGAACCAGTTGTAGTTACCGACCTGGACCTCGGCGAACTCGACGCCGGTGATGCGCAGACGGCAGTTCAGTTCCAGATCAGCGAACGGATGGCGACCGAGCAGACGCGCCTTGCCGTGATGTGAATCGCTGCCACGGACGGTGCCATGGGTGTTGCTCCAACTCCCGTGTTGCTGCTCCCAGGCCGCAAGATCGCTGGCAGAAAACAGCGGCGTCCACGCTGGTTCCTGCGGAATCGTTGGTGTGGACGGCGGCACGACTGGTGTCGGAGTTGCACGCGAACGGACAACGAAGTCCTCATTCGCCGCGACCACGGCGGATTCGTCCGCGCGCAGCGTCAGCGCACGGCCATCGCTGACGCGCGTCAGACGCACGCTACCCTGGTGCAGGTCCACCTGCGTGCGCTGCGCTCCCGCGATCACGTGAAAACGGGTGCCGACCACGTCGACGCGCGCTTCCTCAGTGGTGATGACAAAGGCGCGATCCGGTCGCTGCTTGGCGATCTCAGCGGACAAGCCGCCCAGTTCCAAGTGAACGCCGTGATCGTTGCGCGTGGTGCGCAGGACCACCAGCGCGTCCGGCTGCAGCAACAAGCGCGAACCATCCTGCCATACCAGTGTCACCGCGGTTGTCGGCCGCACACGATCACCGGCATACAACCCCGCGCCTGGGGTGACCGTCACCGACTTGGCGTGACGCACGACCACCACCGGGTCCATCGCCATCAAACGACAGAGCGGGCGTTCCGAGTCGGCGACGACAAACAACCAGCCGACCACGCCGACCATTAGCAGCACCAGCGCGGCCGTCATCAAGCGCGGCAGCCACGCCGCACGCCGAGGACGACGCTGCTGACGCCGCGTGTTTACGGCGAGGGATCCACGCACGGCACGCACAACCGCGCTGGCCGAACGTTCGCCCTCGATGCGTTCACGCACGCTGCGCACCACCGCGTCATCAGCGGTGAAGGCCTGCGCCAACAGGCCATCCAGCGCCAGACGGCTGCGCACGGCCGCTGCCTCAGGACCACGCAGCGCGGTCGTCAGCAGCGCCGCACCTTCCGCATCAAGCGTACCGTCGTGGTACGCCGCGATGGCCACTGACAGCAAATCGCTCATGGCCGTTCACCTGAGACCGCGCCAGCCATGCAGCGGTGCAGCACGTCCTTCAAGCGCAACAGGATCATCGATACCGCGTTGGGGGACTTGCCCAGAGTGGTGGCCAGTTCCTGCACCGCCACGCCGTCAGCAAAACGTTGTTCGAGCAAGCGCCGCTGCGCCGCATCGAGCCGTTCCAGGCAAACGCGCAACACGGCCAAGCGATCATCCACTGGCTCTGAAACCGGTTCCGCAATGAGGGCCTCGTCCACCAGCGCCAACTCACGCCGACGTCTGGGCAGACGATCACGCAGAAATTTCAGCGTACGATTCCGACAGAGCGTCCGCAGCCACGGCCCGAACTCGCGCGTCTGATCAAAACGATCGAGCGCCCGCCACGCATCGACGAAACTCTCCTGCACCACCTCCAGCACGTCATCGCGTTCACTGAGCGACAACGCCACCAGCCCACGCAGACGCGCCTGATGCAAGCGCACTAGGCCGGCAAAAGCGTCCTGGTCACCAGTAATGGCAGCAGTGATGAGTGCGCGTTCGTCCACCGAGGGGCTCCTGCTAGACGGTATCCGGCAGTCGGCGGAATCTCACGGGGCTTTCTGCTCCCTCCCTGGTGAGTGCTGCTCGCACCCCAATGTGTTGGCTATTCGGCACCTGGATGGGCTTGGCACTCCGTCCAGGCTTGCGTCACGCCATGCTGTCGGGCAACCTCAGCAACAAAGGCCTGATCGACGTCCGATATGCTCAGGCGTAACATCCCGCGGATGTCCCGCAGGTGTTTGTCCTGCTTGCTCATCGCGTAATAACGCAGTTTCCCCGCAATGACGCAGGACACCGGTGCGATGAAGATAGTGCCCGCGTCCGTGTCGATCGGGACCCGGCGGGCCATACCCCAGGCGTTCACCGGATCATCCGCGCCTGGATAGATGTCCGCCTTCAAACCCGTGGTGGTGTCGATTAGATTAAAGGCGCCACGTCCACCGCGAGCGATCTCACGGCGCATAACGGCGACTGGCGGAGCGTAGTAGCGGGGCTCACGGAAAATTGCGGCGATGCGCTCAGCGTCTTCTGCTTTGGCGGCAATCACTAGATCAATGTCGAGCGTGCTGCGTGGTTCGCCCCACACCGTGGAGGCGACGGAACCGACCACCATGCAGGGGATGTCATGTGCTTCGAGTTGTTCAGCGAAGCGGACCAGGTCCGGGTCGAGCGGCGTCAACACGTCGACGGCGACGATGCCAACGTCGCGGCGATGCGCAGCTCGCGCAGGCGCGCCTCGTCCACATCCGGGTTGAGTTCGCGCAGGCGCGCTTCGCGGCAACCAATCGCCTGCGCCGTCATCCGGCCCATCAGCCGCAGACGCTGGGCTGGCGTCATCGCCGCCCAAATCCGCCATTGCTCGGCACGGGCAAGATCGACGTGGTCCATGCGTGCGAGGCTAACACCATCACGACCTGGGGGAACTGGCAGCTGACAATCCCAGTGTGTTCCCAACTGCTTCGACGATCAGGGCCTTGGCATGGCGCACCTTGCGATGACCGCCGCCGCTCCACCATCCCGCGGCCATGCCGACTCCCGCCGACTGTGCCCGCGCCATCATCGACTGGGTCGGTGCACGTCCCCTGACCGCGGTGGCGCACGACCTCGCGGCGTTGCCGGATGGGCATGCGCTCTTCCAGGCGGCCGACGCCATCGCGGATGCTGCTGATAGCGACGATGAGGCGACGCGCAGCGCCGGGCTCGGAGCGTTGTTCGGCGGACTGGTGGAGCCGCTCAACGATGGTTTCACGCCCGCTGGCCGCGCAGCGTATGCGCGCTTTTTTGGCCGGATCGTCTGGCGTGTTGCGACGCGGACGCCGACGTTGCTGACGGCATTGGCGGCCAGCGGCATCACTACCGAAGCGGCGCTGCTCGCACGGCATGCGCGTGTCCGCGCCGGTACCAGCACGCTGCCAAGCGACGTGCGCCGCATCGTGGTGCTGAGCCGCGTGACCATCGGCGCCGACATCCTGCTCTCCAGCGTGGTGCTGCAGCGCCTGCATCAGCGGTTTCCGCAGGCGGAGCTGGTGCTGCTGGGCGACGGCAAGCTCCAGGGTTTGTTCGCTGGTCTGCCCAAGGTGCGCGTGCGCCCGATCAGTTACGCGCGGCGTGGACCGTTGCGCGAACGCCTCGCCAGCTGGCAGAACGTGGTCGCGGCGGTGACAGAAGAGCGCGCCGATCTGGTGGTCGCGCCGGATTCGCGACTCGACCAGCTCGGCCTGCTGCCGGTCGGTGACGATGCGCGTTACCTGCTGTGGGAAAACCTCCAGGGCGAAGGCGCCGCGCCGCAGAGCCTGGCCCTGCTGCTCGACGGCTGGTTGGCGCGCACCCTCGGATTGCCGGCAGCGCCGGTGGTGGCGCCGCGCGTCGCCTTCGATCCCGCCGCCGACATCGTGCGCGGACGTCTGCGTGCCGCTTTCGGCCCCGCGCCTTTGGCAGCGGTGAAACTCGACCACGGTGGCAATCCGGCGAAGGCCCTGCCCAAGGCGGCCGAGGTGTTGATCCTGCGTCGGCTGCGCGAACTCGGCTGGCGCATCGTGATCGACCGCGGTTTCGGCCCCGACGAATTGGCCAACAGCGACGCGTTGCTCGCCGAACTCGGGTGGACGGCGGTTGATATCGACGACAGCGGCAAGGGTCTGGGCCGCGCGGTGGGCGAGTTGACGCCTGGCTGTTTGGCCGATGCGCCGCTCATCCGTTTCCACGGCTCGATCAGCGGCTGGGCTGGCGCGCTCGCCACCTGCGGTCATGCGCTGAGCTACGACAGCGTCGGCCATCACCTTGCCGGAGCGCTCGCTGTCCCGGTGACGGTGGCGTTCACCGGCCACAGCGACCCGGCTTTTCCGGTCGCTTGGCAACCGCGCGGACGCGCCAGCGTGCACGTGGTGGAGCTCCCCACCGCCGCCAAAGCGCTTCCGCAGGCGTGGCAGGGGGTGTTGGCAGCACTTCCTGCGCCAACGACCCAACGCGCCTGAGCACAGACGATTGCAACGGTTCGAGAGCGCCGGATTGCGGAACCTGCGAGACTCCTAGCATGGCTCCTCCGCGCCGGCCATGGCGCGCTACGTGGAACCCATGACGCAGCCAACTCCTGAATCCGATAATCCGCCGAGCGGATCACCCGACACGCCCGATTCCCAGGCGAGTAATCCGCGCCCACGCGCCAACAGTGATCTGCTGCGCGCAGCGACGGCCCCGACGTTCACCGAGCGCGCCACGCGCATGCTGCTTGGTGGACCGCGCGACTTGCGTGATCGCACGTTGTTCCATGCGCTGACCCTGGTGTCGGTGCTGGCGTGGATCGGTCTCGGCGCTGATGCGTTGTCGTCGTCGTCGTACGGCCCACAGGAAGGTTACCGGGTGGTGCGCGACCATCCGCACTTAGCTCTCGCCCTGGCGGTGATGACCGCCGCTACGGTGTTTTTGATTTCCTCTGCGTACAGCCGTTTGATTGAGGTCTTCCCCAACGGCGGCGGCTACGGCGTGGCGTCACGCATGCTCGGGCCGCGCATCGGCGTGGTTAGCGGCTGTGCCCTGCTGATCGATTACGTGCTGACCATCACCGTGTCGATTGCGGCGGTCGGTGACGCGTTGTTCAGCTTCTTGCCGGCGAGTCTGATCGCTTGGAAGTTTCCTGGTGAAGCCGTTCTCATCATCGCACTGATCGGGCTCAATCTGCGCGGAGTGAAGGAATCCATCATCTGGCTGACGCCGATTTTCTTGCTCTTCGTGCTGGTGCACGTGGTGCTGATCGGTGGTGGGCTACTGCTGCACCTCGGCGAAGTCGGCGTGGTGACGGAACGCGTGACGGAAGGTTTCCGTACGGACCTCGCCGGCATCGGTGTGATTGGCATGATCATGCTGCTGCTGAAGGCGTATGCGCTCGGCGGCGGTACTTATACCGGTATCGAAGCGGTGTCGAATGCGCTGCCGCTGCTGCGCGAACCGCGCGTGGCTACCGCCAAACGTACGATGATGTACCTGGCGATTTCGCTCGCCGTCACCGCCGCTGGCCTGCTTTTGTGTTACCTGTTGTGGGACATTCCCGACGTCCCAGGAAAAACCTCGAACGCCGTGCTGGCGGAGATGGTCGGCGCCCACCTGCCGTGGAGCGAAGGCTTCGTCATCAGTGTGCTGGTGACCGAGGCGCTGTTGCTGGTGGTCGCCGCGCAGGCTGGTTTCGTCGGTGGTCCGCGCGTGCTGGCCAATCTGGCGGTCGACTCGTGGATGCCGCATCGTTTCGCCGCGTTGTCGGAGCGCCTGAATACTGAAAACGGCATCGTCATCATGGGGGTGCTGGCGCTGGGCGGTCTGTGGCTGACCGACGGCAACATCACGGTGCTGGTGGTGATGTATGCCATCAATGTGTTCCTGTCGTTCTCATTGACCATGCTCGGCATGATCCGCTGGTGGTGGCAGGCCAAGGATGCCGCGACGGTCAAGGCGCGGCGCATCGCTCTGTTCGGCAGCGGGTTCGTCATCTGCGCCACCATCCTGTGCGTCACCGCGTGGCAGGAGTTCGATCGTGGTGGTGCCGTCGCGCTGGTGGGCACCGGCGTGCTCGCCGCGTTGTGCCTGCTGATCAAGGCGCACTACCGCCTGACCATCGCCAAGCTGCGCACGTTGTACGCCGATCTTGGCAATCAGCCGCGTTCCAGCACGCCACCGGCCACCGCCTTCGATCCCAAAGCCCACACCGCCGTGGTGCTGGTCGGCGGCTACGGCGGCCTGGGCATCCACACCGTGCTCAACGTCTTCAAGACCTTCCCACATGTGTACAAGAACTTGGTGTTCATCTCGGTCGGCGTAGTCGACTCCGGTGCCTTCAAAGGCCAGGACACCGTCGACGAACTGCGTGAACGTACGCAAGAGAACTTGCAGAAATACGTCGAACTGGCCAACGGTCTTGGGGTGCCGTCGACCTCACGTATGGCGATCGGCACCGATGCGATCGACGAAGCGGAAACGCTCTGCCTAGAGGTGGCCAAGGAGTTCCCGCGCTCGACGTTCTTCGCCGGCAAGATCATCTTCCAGCGCGAACGCTGGTATCATTGGTTGCTGCACAACAACACGGCAAACGCTGTGCAGAAGCGCCTGCACTGGGTGGGCCGCACGATGGTGATTTTGCCAGCGCGCCTGCGCTGAAGCCGGAGAAAAAAGCCGGACAACCAACCGCAGACGCAGAGGTAAGAGGAGGGCCGCAGAGAGGAACTTCTGATCAGGCTTTTTCCGCTCTGCGGCCCTCTGCGGCGCTCTGCGGCTCTGCGGTTAACGAGTCGCCCACCAATGGCGTGGTTCAGCCTTTGGCGGCCGGCTGATCGATACGCGTGGTGATGCGGCGTTTGTACGCGCGGCTGCCGTCACCTTTTGATCCGGGATTCTGCAGGGCGCTGACTGCCAGTTGGTACAGCTCGACCAGCGCCGGGCCGACCACGCTGATGGCGTAACGCGCGCGGGCATGGATCTGCGCCGCATCGCCCAGACGGCGACGCAAAGTCGCGTCCTGGACCAAACGCGTGAGCGCGGCATCGAGCGCCTGCTGATCGCCCATGCCGACCAGCAGGCCGGTGACGTCGTCGTTCAGGAGTTCATCCATGCCGGTATTGGCGGCGGCGACTACCGCACGGCCAGCGGCCATCGCCACGATCACCGGCGCGACTCCACGGTGGTCACCGCTGGGCTGCACCAGCACGTCGCAGCGGCTGATCAACGCGTCATGGCCGCGGGCGTTGAGCACCTCGCACCAGCCATCGGTCTGATGTTCGGCCAGGGTGTTGATCAGGACTTCGCGTTTGGCCCCAGGGCCGACGCCGATGACCAGTTTTACGTCGGTGCCGTTCGTTCCGCTGGCCCGCAGTTTGGCCACCGCGGCGACTAACGGCAGCAACGCGGGGTCGTCAGCATGTACTTCCACGCCAATGGCCAGCGCATCATCGACGGTGTCGGCACCAACCGCCGCCAGGTGTTCGACATCGATGGCGAAGGGCAGCACCGTCACGCTGTCGCGCGCCAGCTTGGCGCGACCGATGTAGTGCGCACGGTGGGCCTCGGTGGGCACCAGCACCCAGCTGACCAGCGCATCGCGCAGTGTCCGCGCACGCGCCACCGGCAGCACGTGGTCGACTGACACCACCACCGGCAGTTCCAGCCCCGTGCCCAGGGCGCGGGCCGCGGCCATGGCCTCGGCACCGTGCAGGTGTACCAGATCGGGTTTCCACGCTTGGACCTGATCGATCAGCGACCGTTTGCCACCCAGCCACCACGACGCGGCACCCGAGCGGAAGCGAATCATCTCCACGCCTGGGATCTCGCCATCGCCACCCGCGGCCAGGGCCACGGTATGGCCGTTGGTAGTCAGCCAGTTCATGGTGGTCAGCACATCGCCACCCGCGGCGGCCGCCGGTGAGGTGGCCAGATGCATCACGCGCAGTCCGATCACCGCATCATTCCTTAACCCGGTCGACGCCATGGGCGGTGCGATCGATTTCGTCGAGGTCGCTGCCAGCGATGGTGTAGCGTCCGGCGAACCACGCGCCCAGGTCGCGGTCACGACAGCGGCTCGAACAGAAGGGGAATTCGCGTGGGCGATCGTCGCCGACGCTGAGCACCGGGCGGCTACACGTAGGGCACAACAGGGTCTCGGACATGGGCGGGGATGTTCCGGCCATCGCGTCCCGCGTCCAGCCTCCCCGCCGACTGGACCCTGATGGCCCACGAACCATGCTGCCGCGGATGTTCCTGACTACGCGTATCCTGCTGGCCACACTGCTCCTGGGCAGCTTCGTTCCGACCTGGGCAGGAGAGGCCGGAGCAAATATCGATGCGTTGTTGGCGGGAGTTCCGGCCGGCGGCGTGGCCGGCGTGGCGCTGGCGGAGCTCGACCAGCGGCAGTGGGTCGTGCGACGCAACGCCGATCAATCACTCAGTCTCGCTTCGACCACCAAGCTGATCACCACCGCGGCGACGCTCATCGGCCTCGGCGCCGACTACAAGTTCCGCACGCGGTTGATCGGACTCGGTCCGCTCGGCGCGGATGGTGCGCTTCCTGGCTTGGGCGTAATTGGCGGAGGCGATCCCTGCTTCGATGAACACTTCGCCGCCGGACGTGACGCTGACAGCGTTTTACGCGGGTTCGCCGCCGAGTTGAAACGACAGGGCGTGCAACGCATCACCGGCGACTTGGTGATCGACGCACGTTTGTTCAGCGGGCCGATCAGGCCCGATACGTGGCCGGCGGATCAGACGAATCTGCAACGCTGGTTCAGCGCGCCGTGCGCGGCCTTCGCCTGGAACGACAACTGCATCGAGGTGCGCATCGTCCCAGGCGCGGTCGGCAAACCGTGCGTGATCGAGACCCGTCCGCGCTCACCGCGCATCAAGGTGATCAACCAGACGCGTTCGCTGGCGAGCGGCGCGGGGAAAAATGCCATCTCGCGCGCGCTCAACGACAACACCGTGGTGGTCAGCGGTACCTGCGGACAGAAGACCGCGTGGTTTCCGCTCGCCATCGAGAGCGATCCCGACTTGTTGATCGGCGATCATTTCAAAGCGCTGTTGGCCGAGGCCGGCATCCCGCTCTCCGGCGCAGTACGTCTGGGTACGGTCGATCCCGCCACCGGTCCGCTGTTGGTCGATCATCAGCAGGCCCTCGTGCCGGCCGTCAACATCTGTAATCAGCGCAGCCATAATTTTTATGCTGAGCAGTTCCTGCGAATGTTAGGTGCCACCCGTGCGGGCGAAGGCTCGCTCACCGCCGGGCGCACCGCGGCCGTCGAGATACTGCAAGGCAAGTTCGGCGCCGGCATGGGTCCGCTGACGCTGGTCGACGGCAGCGGCCTGAGTTACGGCAACGAGGCCAGCGCGACCTACTTGGTCAACCTGCTCGACGCGATGCACCGCAGCGAATTCAGTGCGATCTACCGCGCGAGTCTGAAGGACAAGGATCTGCTCGGAGTACGTGGTCTGGTGAAAACCGGCACCCACAATGAATCGCGCGCGCTGGCCGGCTACCTGATCGGTGCCAATGGCCGCAATTTCGCATTCGCCATCCTGCTCAACCGCGGAACCGCGACGAGCATCACCTGGGCCAACACCATGCGCGAGAAGCTCTACGAAGCGCTCGCCGGAGCGGTACGCTAAATGAAATTCATGGCCTCCGTGCTGATGGCCATGGCCCAGGACCGCGGGAGCATGGGCAACCTCAAGCTGCTGTTGCGCTTCTGCTCGCTGCTGGTCGCCGTGATGCTGGTCTTCACCGCGCTCTTCCAAGTGATCATGATTTACCATGAGGAACAGGAGCACAGCCTCGTCTCTGGTTTCTACTGGGTGGTGGTGACGATGACCACGCTCGGCTTCGGCGACATCACCTTCAAAACGGACCTTGGGCGCATTTTTTCAGTGATCGTGATGCTGATCGGCGTGTTCATGCTGCTGGTGATGCTGCCGTTCACCTTCATCGAGTTTCTCTACGCCCCGTGGATGAAAGCGCAGTCGAACGCCCGTGCTCCACGCGCGGTTGCGCCGCAGTTGCGTGGCCACGTCATCATCGTCAACCACGGCCCGGTGGCAGAGACCTTGATCGAACAGCTGACAGGACAACAGGTGCCCTACGTGCTGATCGTTCCCGAGTTGTCCGAAGCACTACGTCAACACGACCTCGGCATCGTGGTGTTGCACGGCGTGATCGACGATCCGCAGACGTACCGCAATGCCGGCGCCGAACGCGCCGCGCTGGTGGCGACGCTCGGCAGCGAACTGGTCAACACCAACATCGCCTTCACCGTGCGTGAGGTAGCCGAACAGGTGCCGATCTTCGCCATCGCGCGCAGCGACACCGCTGAAGAAGTTCTGCGCCGTGCCGGCGACACCCAGGTGCTACGCCTCGGGCGCATGCTCGGCCTGGGCATGGCGCGCCGCACCCATGGCGGCGACAACCTCGCGCACGTCGTCGGTTCCTTCGGCGATCTGTTGGTCGCAGAGGCCGCAGTGCACCGCACGCCACTGGTGGGAAAAACGCTGCGCGAAGCGCGCCTGCGCGAACACCTAGGCGTGGCGATCGCCTGTGTGTGGGAACGTGGACACATGCAGACCGCCGGTCCCGACACCCGCATCGAGGAACACACCGTCCTGGTGTTGGTCGCCACCCGCGCGCAATTCGATGCCTGGGATGAGGCCTTCTGCATCTACAACGCCAATCCTGATCCGGTGCTGGTGATCGGCAGCGGCCGCGTCGGACGGGCGGCGATCGAACATCTGATCACGCGGCGCATCGCTTACCGCGTGATCGACACGCAACCACAACGAGCAATTGATCCCGCCTGCATGATCGCCGGCGATGCTACTGATCGCACGGTGCTCGAACGCGCCGGCATCAAGGATGCTCCCACGGTGCTGATCACCACGCACGATGACGACACCAACATCTTCCTCACCATCCTCTGCCGCTCGTTGCGCCCGGATCTACAGATCATCAGCCGCGTGACGCGTGACCGTAACGTCAACACCATCGACCGCGCTGGCGCCGACTGCGTGTTGTCGTACGCCTCGCTCGGTGCCAACGCGATCAGCAATCACCTGCGCCACACCAACGTGCTGATGCTCACCGAAGGCCTCAACCTGATCCGGGTAAAGATCCCGCCGGAGCTCGTCGGACGCTCGTTGAAGGACGCCAACGTCCGCGCCCAGACCGGTTGTCTGGTGGTGGCGATCGACACGCCCACCGGCACGCAGGCGCTCCCGCCACCGGACCAGCCACTGCCAGCGGACGGTGATCTGCTGCTGGTCGGTGATGAAGATGCCGAAGCGCGTTTCCTCGCCCGCTACCGTCCCATTGAACGGCACACCGGCCTTTTCAAACGCACCGAGTCCTGATCGCCTGGGCAGAGACCATGAAGATCTACACCTACAAAAACTGCTCCACCTGCCGCAAAGCCGTCGCGCATCTGAAAAACGCCGGCCAGGAGTTCGAGGAGATCCCCATTCGCGACATTCCGCCGACGGTGGAAGAACTGAAGCGCATGCTGAAAGCCCTCGACGGCGACGTGAAGGCGTTGTTCAACCGCAGTGGTCAGGACTACCGCGCGCTGAACCTCAAAGACCAGCTGCCGGAGATGAGTGAAGCCGAGGCGCTGAAATTGCTCGCGAGCAACGGCAACTTGGTGCGTCGACCGTTCGCCTTCATCGGCCGCAACGGCGTCGTGGGCTACGATCCCAAAGTGTGGGACAACGCGCTGAAGTGATGGCCTACGTGAGCCGCTGATAATCGACTCGTTAACCGCAGAGACGCCGAGGTAAGAGGAGGGCCGCAGAGCAAGGCTCTGGGCCGGACTTCGGATTCCCTCACTGCTCTGCGGCCTTCGTGTACGGTGACCGCCGATGAATGGCTCGTTAACCGCAGAGACGCCGAGGTAAGAGGGGGCCGCAGAGTCGAGCACCGCTTTTTTTCCGCTCTGCGGCCCTCTTCCCACCTCTGCGGCTCTGCGGTTATCGAGCCGTAAACCAGCGATGAGCCCATTGCGGCGCATGGCCATCCCACGCCACACACATCCCAGGGAATCCACGCCGACATGACAGCGGCGCGGGAATCATTCTGTAACACCCTGCCATCATGCCCCGCCCCACCCGCATCCTGACTTGGCTCATGCTCGTCATGCTCGTCGGCGGGCACTGGGGCATGCTGCAAGTAGTGGCGTGGACCGGGATGCTGATCGATTACAGCCAGGACGCGACCTTCGCCGAGGCGTGGGACAAGACTTTTGACGGCGAGCATCCCTGCGCGATTTGCAAAACCGTCGACCAGTGCTTGTCCGGCGATTTGGGCACTGCCGAGCGCAAGGCGCCAGGAAAACTGGTCAAAACAGTGAAGTTGGATGCGGTGGTGAGCGCGGTGGTCCTGATCACGCCGACGCCCATGTCGACGTGGTTGCTGCCGACGCGCCAACCGCTGATGGTGGAAGGAATCATGGGGGAGCCCTTAAGGCGCCCGCCGCAGACGATGGGTTGAAGCGATGACGAACAGTCACCGGCGCGTGTGCGCCGCGTGCCTGTCACGTTCATCTAGACGGTGAATGCCGTCACTTCCGCTCGACCACGTTGGTCGCGGACCACCCGCTCCTCTGCAAGGTTTCCATGAACTCCACCTCCGTGGCACTGCGCCACATTCGTCTGCCACTCCTCGTCGCCACCTTGGCGGCGCTCACCGCACCCACGTTCGCGGTCGAACAGCCCGCGCCGGTCGCACCACCAACCGCCGACACGCTCGAAGTCGCTGCCGAACGCGAAGGCGCGCTGACCGCCACCAGCGCCGCCGCGGCAAAAATCGAACTCGATCGCATCCCAGGTGGTGCCACCGTCGTCGCTGCTGACCAATGGCTCGGCGGCAAATCCAGCACCCAGCGCGATATGCTCGGCTGGGTCCCAGGCGTGGTGGTGCAGCCGCGTTTCGGTGCCGAAGAGGCTCGCCTCTCTATTCGCGGCTCCGGCATCCAGCGCACGTTCCACCTGCGCGGCATCACGCTGCTGCAGGACGGTTTTGCGCTCAACCAGGCCGACGGTGCTGGTGACTTCCAAGCGATTGAACCAACCACGCTCGACCACGTCGAGGTCTACCGTGGCGGCAATGCGCTGCGCTTCGGTGCGGCGACACTCGGCGGTGCAATCAACTTCGTCAGTCCGACCGGACGCACAGCGCCCCTCGCTGATCTGCGACTCGAAGCCGGCAGCTTCGGTTACGTACGCGGCACCGCGGCGACTGGCGGACATCGCGGCGACCTCGACTGGTACGTCGCTGCCAGCGGCTACCAACAAGAGGGCTACCGCGAACACAGTGAACAGCAGAACATCCGTGGCACTGCCAACGTCGGCTACCGTTTGGCCGACAACGTTGAAAATCGGCTGTACCTGTCGGCGAGCGACAGCGAATCCGAACTGCCTGGTGCGCTGACGCGGGCACAGTTCGACACCGATCCGGAACAGGCGAATCCTGGGAACATCACCGGCGATCAGAAGCGCGATTATCCGCTTTACCGCATTGCCGATGTGGTGGCGGTCACCTGGGGCAGCGAGCGCCTGGAAGCCGGCGTGTCGTGGACCAACAAGGATCTGTTCCATCCCATCTTCCAGGTCATCGACCAGTACTCGAACGACTTCGCCGGCATGGTCCGCTTCACCAGCGCCGCACCACTCGCCGGTTTCGCCAACCGCTTCACGGTCGGCCTCAACGGGGCGATCGGACTGACTAATGACCAGCGCTTCGCCAATGTCGGCGGACAGAAGGGCGCCCTGATCGCGGACGCGGAGCTGACCGCGACTAACCTTGATCTCTATGCCGAGGACCAGTTCCACGTGGTGCCCGATGTCGCGCTGATCGTCGGCCTGCAACTGACCCAGTCCGAACGCGAGTACGACGAGGAGTTCAACCTCATCGCCGGCGATCAGTCCGGTTCCGCTGATTACCGTGCGGCCAATCCGAAGATCGGCGTGTTGTGGCAGGTGACCACGGACTCGCAGGTCTACGGCAATGTCAGCCGCAGCTATGAGCCACCGAGCTTCGGCGAACTCGGCACCTTTGCCGGCCAATTTCCCACCGACATCGAGGCGCAGTCCGCATGGACCGCTGAACTCGGAACACGCGGCAGCTGCCCAGACGCTGCATGGGAACTGACGGTCTACCACGCCTGGGTCAGCGATGAACTGCTGTCCTATGACATCGGTGGCAACCAGCAGCGCACCATCAACGCCGACGAGACCATCCACCTCGGCATTGAGGCCGGCCTCGACGTGACGTTGGTACGCGATGTCGCGGCCAAGGGCGACAGCCTGCTGCTGCGCCAGGTCTACACCTGGGGACGTTTCCACTTCGACGGCGATGCGGTGTACGGCGACAACCAGCTGCCCGGCATGCCGGAGCACGTCTACCGCGTCGAACTGTTGTGGACCTGGGATGGCTGGTTCATCCGGCCGAACGTCGAATGGCAGCGCGCCTACCCCGTCGATTTCGCCAACACCACCGACAACGACAGCTACACGCTGCTCGGTGCACGCGCGGGATACCGTGCGGCGCGTGGCCTCGCGGTGTTCGTCGAAGGACGCAACCTCACCGATGAGGCCCACGTGCCGACCACCAACCTCGCCAACCCGACGCAGGCCGTCGCTGGTCAGGCGTTGTACTTCCCAGGTGACGCCCTCAGCGTGTACGCAGGCGTCGAGTGGAGGTACTGATGCGCGGTCTGCTCCTGCTGATGATCACCGCTGCGACGATCAGCGCCGGTGAACACAAACACCCCGTCGGCGTCACCGACGGGGTGGCGTCGCTCGACGTGTGCGTCGACGGCGTGACCACCCACCTGCTGCTGGCGGTGATGGCGAGCGGACAGCCGCCGCGCGTCGAACACCGCAGCTCGCAAGATGGCGGCGCGTCATGGACCTCGCCGGTGATCGTCAACGTCGGCGCACCACCGCACGCGCCGGCGCGCCACAACGATCTGCAGATCGCCGCCCGCGCCGAACAGGTGCTGGCAACCTGGAGCACCAGCGGCAGCGGCTTCATGGGCTCCGGCCCGTTGGTCACCGCCATCAGCCAGGACGGCGGACGCACCTGGATTCGTGGCGCGAATCCGGCGGACGACGGCAGCGACAAAGGCCACAGCTTCGTTGACGTGACGGCGGACGGCACTGGCAAATTGCATGCGGTGTGGCTCGACGGGCGCAGCGGAAAACAAGGACTGATCACCAGCGCCAGCGAAGACCAGGGCCGCAGCTGGCGAGCGAATCGCGTGCTCGACGAGCGCACCTGCGAATGCTGCTGGAACACCGTGGCCAGCGATGGCGACGTGGTGGCGGTGCTTTATCGCGCTTACGCGCCGCGCGACATGCGCCTGCTGCTGTCACGTGATCGCGGCGCGACGTGGAACGACAGTGTGGCCGCTGGTGCCTTCAATTGGGCGATCGAAGCGTGTCCGCATGTCGGCGGCGGCGTCGGTTTTTCCGGTGCGGTTGGCCAACGTATTTTGCACGCGGTGGTGTGGACCGGCGCTGACGGTGTGGCCGGCGTCCATCACCTGATGACGGCGAACGGCGGCGTGACGTGGTCAGCACCACATCCCTTCCCGATTCCACGCGCACGTCAGGCGAGCGTCACCGGCGACGGCCATCGCGTGGTGGTGGCGTGCACCGCCGACGACGGCAGCGGCACCGCGGTGTGGTGCCAAAGTTCGGATGATGGCGGCGCATCCTGGGCTCTGCCGCAACGTCTGTCGCCTGCGGATCACCAAGTCGCACATCCCAAACTGGTGACCACGACGCAGGGCATCCGCGTGTTCTGGAGCAGCAAAGTCGGCGACAACGCGTGGACGTGGCAGAGCACGGCTCCCTGATCGCAGGTGATGTCGTCATCACGACGCGCCCCCTGGGTGCGACGCGCCCCCCTGGGAGCGGCGAGCAGCGGCGAGCCCCAGC
>JANPLC010000355.1:0-6909 GCA_031426335.1 Planctomycetota bacterium | reverse complement strand
GGGCGCGGACTTCAGTCTGCGCAGCCTTGTTGATGCCTTTACGCCACACGTTCCCAAACGACGCGCAGACTGAAGTCCGCGCCCCCAGGGACGGATCCGACAAAACCCCGCTCATCCGCCACCTGCTTGCGGTGGATGGCTGGTCAGGCATGCCGTTATGTTCGCCAATCAGACGGTAATACATCTACGTCTGAACCGTACGACTCCCAGAGGACTTGTGATGACTGGTCGACGCTCCGCTGTGCTGGCTCGCTTCACCGCCTTGGTCCTCGGACCATGCATCGGAATGGCCGTTGGTGCGGACGTCCCGGCACCGTTGCAGCCCTTCCTCAAAGCCCACTGCTTCGAATGCCATGACAGTGACACCGCCAAGGGCAACCTCGACCTGACCAAGGCGACGTTCGATCTGAGTGATCGCCAAGCACAGGCGCGCTGGGTAAAGGTCCACGACCGCGTCGCCAGCGGTGAGATGCCGCCGAAGAAGAAGGAACGTCCCGAGCCCGCGGCAGCCAAGGCCTTCCTCGCCAACCTCGCGCAACCGCTCATCGCCGCGGATGACAAACGCGAAGCGAGCGAAGGCCGCGCGACGCTGCGCCGCCTCAACCGGCTGGAGTATGAAACCGCCGTGCGCGATCTGCTCGGCGTGCCGTGGTTGCAGATCAAAGGCATCCTGCCCGAGGACGGTGAGGCGCACCGCTTCATCAAAAGCGGCGAGGCGCTCGATATTTCGCACGTACAGATGGCGCAGTACCTGACCGCTGCAGAGTACGCGCTGCGCCAGACGCTCGGCACGGCGGTGGCGCCTCCGCGCACGACCAAACGCTACTACGCACGCGATCAGCAGGGCCTGACCAAGAAGTTTTTCTACAACGAGTTCAACCGCTCGCCGGAACGCGCGACCTTTCCGGTGCTGGACTTCGCAGGCCAACCGGAGATCCGTGCGGGTAAACAGCCGGTGACAGTCGGCGACAAAGATCCCGCGGTGCGTGAACGCGAGGCGGTCGCGGTCGCCGCCGGTGCGTACGAACCGATCGAACCGCGGTTCAATGACTTCAAGGTACCACACTCCGGGCGCTACACCCTGCGTCTGAACGCCTACGCCATTTGGGTCGGCCCAGGCAAGGATCCGGTCGACAAGAAGGATCCGGCGAAGGGCGTGAAGTGGTGGAAGCCCGACCTCGACACCGTGAGCAAAGGGCGCCGCCCGGAGCCGGTGACGATCTCGTCGGAGCGCCCAGGGCGGCAACTGCGCTGGCTCACCAGTGTCGATGTCGGCGTTGAACCGACGGTGCACGAATTCACCGTCGACTTGCTCGACGGTGAGACCATCCGCGTCGACGCCGCACGACTGTTCCGTTCGCGGCCGCCGGGCAATTGGCGCAATCCGCTCGCCGAAGAAGATGGCCAACCCGCCGTCGCCTTCCGCTGGCTGGAGGTCGATGGCCCGCATCCCGCACCGACCCAGGGCCGTGACCTGATCGCTGGCGATCTACCGGTGACGAAGGCCGACGACGCGGTGGTCATCACTCCGCGTGATGCCGCAGCCGACGCGAAACGCCTGATGAGCACCTTCATGGCCCGTGCCTACCGTCGTCCGCTCGCGGCCGGCGAGGTTGACCGTTACCTAGGCGTGGTGACCCGCGCGCTGGCCGACGGGAACAGTTTCACCGAGGCACTTCTCGCAGGCTACGCCGGCGTGTTGTGTTCCCCTGGCTTCGTCAGCGTCGCAGAGCACCCCGGCACGCTCGACGACCACGCGCTCGCCAACCGGCTGGCGCTGTTCTTGTGGAACACCGCGCCGGACGGCGAGCTGCGCACTCTGGCGAATGAGCGGAAACTGCGTGACCCCGCTGTCCTGCGCGCGCAAACCGAACGCCTGCTGTCCGACGAGCGGGTGCGCCGGTTCACCGACGCCTTCGCCGACTACTGGCTCGACCTGCGCAAACTGGACGGGACCTCACCGGATGCCGAGCTGTATCCGGACTACTACCTCGACGACCTGCTGACCGAATCCGCGTTGCACGAGACCCACGCCTTCATCGCCGAACTGGTGCGCGCTGATCTTCCGGCACGCACCATCGTGCACGCCGACTTCACCTTCCTTAACGAACGCCTGGCGCAGCACTACGGCCTGCCTGCGGTCGACGGCGTCGCGCTGCGCAAGGTAACGCTGCCGAAAGACACTCCGCGTGGCGGATTGATGACGCAGGCCTCGGTGCTCAAGGTCACCGCCAACGGCACCACTACGTCTCCCGTGCTGCGCGGGGTGTGGATCATGGAACGCATCCTGGGGCTGCCGGCACCACCACCACCACCGTCGGTGCCGGCGGTCGAACCGGATACGCGCGGCGCCAAGACCATCCGCGACCAGCTCGCCAAACACCGCGAGGTCGAGTCCTGCAACACCTGCCACCAGATGATCGATCCCACCGGCTTCGCCTTGGAACAGTTCGACATCCTCGGCGGCCTGCGCGAGCAGTACCGCGCCATCGATCCCGACGCCAAGGACAAGCCGAAGTCGCCGCATGGCTTCGGCAAGAACGGCCAGCCCTTCACCTTCCACCTCGCCCAACCGGTCGATCCCTCCGGCGAATTATGGGACGGCCGCAAGTTCCGCGACGTGCGCGAACTCAAACGCCTGCTGCTGACCGATGAACGCCTGATTGCGCGCAACGTCCTGCGCCAACTGCTGACCTACGCCACCGGCGCGTCCGAACGCTTCGGTGACCGCGCGCGCGTCGAGGCGATCCTCGACCGTGCCGCGAAATCGCAGTATGGTGTGCGCACCCTCATCCATGAGTTGGTGCAGAGCACCCTGTTCCAACACAAGTGATCCCATGTCCTCTCGGATAGAACACAGAGCACCAGAGGAAGACCACTCGCACGGGCATAGACGTGCCGTCTGGGAGAGAGCCCCCTGCCCTTTCCTCTGGTGCTCTGGTGCTCTGTGTTCTATCCGCTGTCTACTGTCAGGAGTCCCCATGAATCTCTCCCGCCGTAATTTCCTCACCGCCGCCGGTGTCGCGCTCGCTCTACCGCTGTTGCCGTCGCTCGGACGTGCGGCGGATGCGCCGAAAGCTCCCACGCCGCGGCGCATGCTGGCGATCTGCAACAACCTCGGCCTGGTGCCGGCGAAATTCTTTCCCGAGCAGGGCGGGCGCGATTACAAAGCGTCACCCTACCTGGAACTGCTCGCCGAACACCGCCGCGATTTCACGGTCTTCAGCGGCGTGTCGCATCCCTACGTCGACGGCGGACATCCGGCGGACATCTGCTTCCTCACCGCCGCGCCGCATCCCTCCAGCGGTGGCTTCCGCAACACCATCTCGCTCGACCAGCACATCGCTCAGCACATCGGGCATCAGACGCGTTTCCCCACGCTCACCCTCGGCGTCAACATCGGTGGCCAGCGCAGCCTATCGTGGACCGCTGCCGGGGTGATGATCCCGTGCGAGACCAAGGCGTCCGACGTCTTCCGCAAACTCTTCGTCCAGGGCACACCGGCCGAGATCGCCGCGCAGAAACGCCGCCTCGCCCTCGGCCGCAGCGTGATGGATGCGGTCGGTGATCAGATCAGCGCGGTGAAGAAGGACCTCAACGCCAACGATCGCGGGCGCCTGGACCAGTATCTCACCGGCGTACGCGACCTCGAAGGCCGTATGGAAAAATCCAGCGCCTGGGAGGATCGCCCGAAGCCGAAGGTCGACGCCAAGGAACCGGCGGACCCGAAGGACAGCAAGGAGTACTTCGCGCGCACCCGGTTGATGTACGACATGGCGCGCCTCGCGCTCATGAGCGATTCGACGCGCCTGATCACGCTGATGCTCGACAGCGTCAGCTCACCTGCGATCGACGTTCCAGGCGCCGATATCAAGGACGGTTACCACAGCCTGTCCCACCACGGCAAGGGCCCAGCGAAGCTCAGCCAGCTCGAAGCCATCGACAGCGAACACATGAAAGCGCTGGGCGAACTCTACAGCGAACTCAAAGCGGTGAACGAGACCGGCGGCACCTTGTTCGACCACACCATGGTGCTCTACGGCACCAACATGGGCGACGCCAACACGCACGTGACCACCAACCTCCCGGTGCTGTTCGCCGGCGGCGGTTTCAAACACGGACAGCACCTGGCGTTCGATCGCCAGCACAATTATCCCCTGCCAAATCTGTTCGTGTCGATGTTGCAGCGAATGGGCCTGGAGACCGACAAGTTCGCGTCGAGCACGGGGACGATGACGGGGTTGGAGATGGCTTGAGACGGGCTAACTTGGATGTTCTGAGACATGCAAAGAGAGAAGAAAACCACTGACATCGTGTTCAGGGGCAATGCTTTCCCTGGCTCTTGTTTCACCCACCTCCACGATTCCTTTCCGCTTTTGCGAGCGAAGCGCTCCGATCCGCCTTTTCACACGTGGTTCCGAGTCTTGACTCCACGATATCAGATTTGGATGTCAGATCCCATCATCATCAGAAATGACACTGGCATTGTTGAATGGGCAGTTCGATTCCAACGAGAGGCAAGTTGCCATCCGGAAGGTCTCGAAGTTTACGATGGGCTCATCTCAATGACGCTAAAAGAGCTGCCCGGAAGTTTTATCCTTACAGCCGATGCAAAGGCGCAGCGGTAGGCTTTATGGAATCGGGCCGTTGACGGGCTCGAAATCAAACGCCACCAGCTGCCGCCTCTGCGGCCTCTTCTTACCTCTGCGTCTCTGCGGCTGGTTGTCCAATCAACATCTCACCCAAACGCCACCGGCTGCCCGTCGCCTCGATCACCGATAGCCACAGATCGCCGTGCGTATCGACCTTGTGCGGACACGTGACGAGCGACATCAACTCGTGCTACCGCATCCGCTGCATGCCCGGGTAAACTTCACGGAACCAGGTTGAAACGCCGAAACACCATCGGCGTCGGTTTGACGCCTCCGGTGGGACGGAACTCGCCGACCTGGTAGGCACCCACGATGACCGGGATGGGATGCCGGGCTCCAACCGGGATCTCGCACGGCACGAGCGCGCCGTCGACGATCACGGCGGGCCCCGCGATCACGACGTAATCGACCGGCAGGCCCGACGAGCTGGTGGCAGCCAAGGGAACACGCGGCGCGGCCAGCGGGGCATCCGCGATCGGGGGGAAGGTCACGCTCTGGTCCTTGGCGCCGGCGGCATTGGTCAGACTCCAGCTGATCTCCACCGTGCGTCCGGTGGGCAGGAACTGTTCGTTGCCGGCGTGCCACAAGCGCGGGAAGAACATCTGGAAGCCGGCATCGGGCGCCAACCGCGTACGGATCAAACGTGCGGTGAAACGCGTCGCGCTCACGCCGCGCGTATCGCGCACACGTTCGGCGGCGAGCACACGGATCGGCCCGCTGTTGGGATCCAGGTGCAGCGGCAGGTCGCTCACCGCCAGCGTCGTACGCCCTGGGAACAGCGGGTTGCCCAGCTCGTGTGGTTGGTGATCGCGACCCTGGGCAAGGCAGATGCGTGGCGGCTCGGTGAAATGATACGAGGTGATGGTCAGCACGCCGGCGCCTGACAGCAGCGCGGTGGGATCACTCGGCTTGGCCATCGGCGATTCGGTGAGCAACACCGGCGCACCCTGCGCATCGCACACGGTGAAGACCTCCACCTGGCGCTTGGTGGCGTCGAGCTGGATCGCGAGCAGTTCACGCGCCAACGCTTCCGTGGGAAACCACAACGCCTTGGCGCGTTCACCGCGGAAATCCCGGTAGCGCGCGGGTGACGCGTACGTCGACGGCAGTTCGCCACTGCGCGGAACGCGCGGATCCATTAACCAGCCATCAGCCAGGGTCAGCCGTTTCAGCGGCGCGCCGGCGTCCTCCGGCAGACGTGCCGCCGCGACGGCGTCGAGCCAGTCGGCGATGAAACGGAAATTGCGTGCATGCAGATCGAAGTGACCGCTGAGCATGTCCCAGTGCGCGCCCGCCAGTTCATTGCGCGGCCGGTAGTCGGTACCGGCGTTGTCCTGCGAGTCCTGCCGGTATTTGCCGATGAAATTGGGCTCGAACACCTGCGGGTAGGGCGAGCCCTTCCAGCGACCGGGCACGGTCTCCTGCGCGGCGGAGTCGAGGAAGAGAAACGGCACATCGCGCAGACAGAGCGCCGCATCCGGGACCTTGGCCTTGCCACCTGGTCCGTAGAAGGCGTAGATGTCGGGCATGCCGGCCTTGATCGGGATCGCCGCGAGGCACTGCTGCGGACGCCGCATCGCCGCATCGAACGGGAAGCTGGCATAGGCCGAATGCGCCAGCGGCACGATCGGCGCGGTCAGCAGTTCCGGACGCTGCGCCATCGTGGCCAGGGCCGTGAGGTACTGGTCATAAACCGCGGTCTTCTGCGGATCGGTGATGTCGAAGGTCAGATCCTTGAGCATCACCGGACCGATCTCGCTGCCATTGGGCGTCAGCAGGAGCTGCGCGATGCCGTGGCGACGACAGACCGCACGGATGGTCGGATGCTGGAGGATCGTCACCGGTAGCCCGTTGTGGATGCCGACCATGACCGCGCGGATACGGGTCGCCGCGGGCGGGAGCCACAGGTACGCACCGGAGGTCGGCGCGGCCTTGGCGGCGGTGGAGGGCACGAAGTACTGGTAGAGTTGATCGCGCTCGTCGGTGACGAGCTGGCCGCTCGGTTCGGCGCCAGTCACCAGCGCGAGCGCGAGCGTCCAGGCGGTGACCATGCGACCAAGGAACGGGAAGGACGGAGAGTGCATCTGGTGGTGGAGTGGGAGGTGAGAGGTGGGAGGTGGGAGGTGGAAATACGATCGCGTCGCAGCGCCGGACATGTCCGCCGAGTCGTGGTGGTGTCGAGGGTGTTTCCGCGGTATATCGACGAATGCATCCGGCATTCCCGCATCAAGACATGTGGCCGGCAGCGCCGAGGCCA
>JANPLC010000354.1:0-4648 GCA_031426335.1 Planctomycetota bacterium | reverse complement strand
CTCACATCCACACTTTCGGCCACACGCCTGGCGCTGAAGTCGAAGTGGTCGAGGTCGTAGCGCCCCATTTTGGTGCACAGGGTGTAGCTGTCGCGAGGCACACCACGGAGCGCGATCCCGAGCAGCACCTCGCTCATGCCGCGTCCGTAGAACGGCGAGGTGTCGATGAAATTCAATCCGCATTCCAGGGCGACGCGCACGGATTCCAGTGCCTCGTCGAGCTTCACTGAGCGAAACTCCTGTCCGAGCGACGACGCTCCGAAACTCAGGATCGGCAGCTCCAGCCCGGTTGTGCCGAGCTTGCGGCGCGGGATGGCTGACGACTTGGTGGCGACGTTTGGATTGTTCATGGGGGTCATCTCTGTGCGCATCTGCGCCATCAACTGTTGATGAATGCGATGTCAGTTCGTCCGGCATCCGAGCGTCAGCAGGACATTCGCCCACAACGCCTGATCGCCGGTCTGGATGGTCAACACGTGGTCGGGCGACTCGACGTGTTTATAGAAATCCCACTTGAGGATCGGTTCGACGCTCGCGCTGCAGCCGCTGGCAGCGACTACGCGGCGAAACTCGTTCCACACCGGCGGTTCGCCCGCCTGGGCGTAGGAATCATCTGCCGGAATGCCCATGGTGTTGACATGGTCGACCTGCACCGCGCTCAGCACCGCATCGAGCGCTTGTGCGACGGTGATGCAACCGGGTGACAAATTCATGCACACCACCGTAGCGTTCGGCCCCTTCTTGGTTGAGCACGGGTAATTGCCGTCAGCGATCAGCACCTTCGCGTGATGGCCGGCGCGGGCGAGGATGGCGTTGATCTCGGGATGGATGAGGAGGTGTTTGAGCATTTAGGTTTTGGGGAAGGCAGGGATTGAACACAGAGCACCAGAGTACCAGAGCACGAAGCGGAAGGTCGACGCTCGTACCTCAACACGTGGCATGTGACGAGAGGCGTTTCCTGACAGGGCATGCTCCTCTGGTGCTCTGGTGCTCTGTGTTCGATCGAACGTTTTCATCGAGTGGCCGCAGCCGTTTGGCCGAACCAACGACGGTAACTGGCGATGGTTTCGCGTGCGGCGGTCTCCTCATCCGGGATCGGCTGGACCTCGGCGGAAATGTAGCCCTGGTAATTGATCTCTTTGAGCACGGCGGCGATGGGCGCCATATCCGTATGGCCCAGGCCGATCGCGCGACGGTTGGAGTCGGCGAAGTGGATGTGGCCGACACGCGGAGCAACCGCGCGCAAAGTCGCGGCGATGTCCGCCTCTTCGATATTCATATGATAGAGGTCGCACAGCAGTTGGACACTGCGCAGACCGCGTTGTTCCAGGAACGCCGCGGCGTCGCCCGAGCGGCAGAACAGATTGGTCTCGTACCGATTGAGCGGCTCGTAGAGCACCGACTGGCCACGCGCCATCGCGCGTTCGCCCAGCACCTTCAAGCCACCGGCCAGCCAATCGAGCGCTTGCTCGCGCGTGCTGCCATTCTCGCCCGAACGGCCCTGCATCGAACCGATGATCGCCTGCGCGCGGAAACGTGCGGCGAAGTCGATGAACGCGGCGATGAACTCCACTGCCTTGGAACGCACGCTGCTGTCGGGATCGGTCAGTCGCAGTTTGTGTTTCACCCAACCGCCGCCGGTGCCAAAGGCCGCGACCTTCAGTTTATATTTGGCCAGCAACTCACTCAGCGTTTCAAACGGGATGGCGTCCGGCCCGGGCAAGAACAACTCCACCGCATCGAAGCCATGCCGCGCCGCTGCCGCCATACCGCGTTCGAGATCGTCCCAGTAGACGAACGGGCCGCCGCGGGCTTCGGACACGAGCGAAATGGTGATCGCGGATTTCATCGAGAGGGATCCTTGAAGAGGGACAACCAACCGCAGAGACGCAGAGGTACGAATAGGGCCGCAGAGCAGACCAAATAGGGGAGGGCCAAGCAGAGAATTCCTCTCTGCGGCCCTCCTCTCACCTCTGCGTCTCTGCGGTAAAGGTCTTTTCTCCCTTTTCCCCCAAGAACAACGGCGCGAAGTGCCGATCATAGAGATTGTCGCCGACGTTCTTCGCCACGATCAGTTCGTTCTGCTTGAGCAGACTGAGGAATTTATCGCCGGCCTTCGCCGCGAGCTTGAACGACACGTGCAGCAGTTGCCGCAGGTTGATGTCGAACTCCGGATGTTTCTGCACGTGACGGATGGCGTTGGCCAGCCGCTGGCCGCTCCAGCCGTTCACGGTCTCGACGCTTGGCAGCTTGGCTTTGTCGATGTCGATCACCGTGGCGTAGGGGGCGCACAGTTCGTCGATCTTGCCCATAGCGTCGCGGTAGAACGACTTCACCAGCGCTAGGCTTTCGCCGCCAGCTTCCGCCAGACCGACGCATTCTTCCAGCCACGTGGTGCCGGCGGTCTTGATGTGGATGCCAGCGCCGGTCGCCTTCAGAGCACGGCCGATGATGGGATAGAGGCTGAACTTGTCGCTGCCGCTGTGCAGGCTGAGCTTCAGGCTGAACGGCAGGTCGTACTTGGCGACCGCGTGCGCGATCACGGCGAGGTCATCGTTGAACTCGCGCTCGAAAGCGACCAGGTCGCCGACGTAATCGACGCCCTTGTTGAAGCGGCCGGTGAACTTCGGTGCGATGGTCTGCACGCGCACTTTCTCGTCCGCCAGCGCGGCGAGGATGATCAGCAGTTCGGGTGGCGTCTGCGGCAAGTCGGTCTCATCCATCGAGACCTCGGCGAGCACGTTGGCTTCGCCCTTCTGGTCGCAGATGTGGCGGTAGATGCGCGCCGCTTCTGCGGTCGCCAGCAGGTACTTCGCCGCGGCGGACTCGACGTCGGCGCGTGTGGTGACCAGCGGCTTGCTGAGCCGGGCGATTTCCTGGCGTCCGATCAGTTCGGGATGGCGCGCTATGAAGGCGTCGACCTGTTCCTTCGGTGCCGGCTTGCCGATCGCCTCGGCCACATCGATGGTGAAGAAGTCGCAACTTGGAATAAAACGGTCGACCGTCTCCAGCCGTATGTGGTCGGCGTCGGTGTGCCACGGTCCCTCGTACCCGAGGGCCGCAACCGCCGCCACGGCGGCAGCGCGCACGCTGTCCGGATGGGAGCCGATGAAGGTGTGTTCGCGATTCGATTTGTTCCATACCGGCGCGACGCTGACGCCAGCGCGTTGCAGGCGCTGGAACGCAGCGAGTTGGGCTTTGGCTTGGTGGGCGAACCGATCGCCGACGCCGAAGGAGAATTTGGAGAGGGTGGGCATGGCGGGATGATGGGACACCACCCCGTTCCCAGGAATGGCCGGAGTTGACCATGGCATGTCTATTTGAAACCTGTTTCCCATGACCCGCGCCACCGCATCCAAACGCCCAGCGACGCCCCAGGCCGAGCCGTCATTCGTCTCCTCGCAAGTCAGCGAGGCACGGCGTTACTACCTCGATCTCAATCCGCCGAAAAAAGCCGCGTTGGCGGTGGTGTGTGGCGGTCGTGAACGCATGCGCCACGACTATCTGGTGGAGCGCACCGGCTTTTCCTACCTCTGCGTCGAACTGGTGGCGGAGGGCGCCGGCAGCGTGGTGCTCAACGGCCAACGCCACCGTCTGGAGCCCGGCGTGGTGTTCGCCTACGGCCCCGACGTGGCCCACACCATCCGCACCGATCCCAAGCGACCGATGCGCAAGTACTATGTCGATTTCGTCGGCTCCGAGGCGGCCAAGCTGCTGGCCGCCACACCGCTCGGCAAAGGCCGTCCCGCGCGGGTCGCCGATCCACAGGAACTGATCGAGGTGTTCGACGCGCTCGATCGTGAAGCGCGTGGTGACGATGATCTCGCGCGCGATCTCTGCGCCACCTTGCTGCGCCTGTTGCTCCTACGCATACGCAGCCGCGCCCTCGCCGGTGGCCGTGGCGTGCCACGCGCCTTCGCCACCTACGCCCAGATCCGTAGCCATGTCGAAACTCACCACGAACGCCTGCGTACCATCGAAGACGTCGCCCGCGAATGCCACGTCACCCCGATGTACATCGCCCGCCTGTTCCGCCGCTTCGCCCGCGCCGGGGCCTACCGCTTTCTGCTGCGCCTGCGCATGAACCGCGCGGCGGAGTTGTTGCTGGATGAGGGCTTGATGGTGAAGGAGGTCGCCGACCGCCTGGGGTTCCCGGACGCGTTCACGTTCTCACGGGCGTTCAAACGCATCCATGGGTTGCCGCCGTCGAGGTTGGTGGCGTCGCGACGGAAGAGCGGCCCGGAAGACTAAACAGAGTAGTCGTCTTCTTTGATGGGAAGCCGTCCAATTTCTACTCCACGGCAAACGAAGATGGAATATCCCTCGGGAGACTTTGCGAAGGTGATGGGAGCATCTGGCGGCTCATTCTTGAGATTTTTAACCAAGAGGCACACCGCGAGATATAGGGACTTTTCGTATTTCAGGAGACCTTTCTCCCAGCCAGATTTTCTCCGTTCATAGGTGGTCAGTAGTTGAGATGCGGTGATCACACCAATAAACGATGGTGTTGAGTAACGTCAAATCTACTGCGAGAGCCCCAACGGGGCGACTTGCCGCCAGCCCGGCGCGAAAGCGCCGGGATAAGAGACCGTTTTATGGGTGAGTCCCGAAGGGACGACGATCGATGAGGGGGACGTCAGTCCCCCGG
>JANPLC010000353.1:0-2111 GCA_031426335.1 Planctomycetota bacterium | reverse complement strand
CACGCCTGAACGACGAGCGCAGCGCCTTCGAGCCGCAACGCCAACTCATACAGCGTGCCGGTGGCCTCGATGGTGGCGGGTCGTTAGCCGCCGATGCGAGCGGTCGCGTGTGGGTAGTGTGGCATGCCTCCGCCGGCGCACTGGACGAGAGCGGGCGCGCGGTCTACCTGTGCGAGTCCACCGATGACGGCGCGACCTTCGCGCGCGAACAGCGCGCCACCGACACGCCGACCGGTGCGTGCGGCTGCTGCGGCCTGCGCGCGGGACTGGATGCGCAGGGCCGGCTCCAGGTGCTGTTCCGTGGTGCGAGTGCGGACGGCCAACGCGATCAGTACCTGCTCACGCGTACCGCAGGCCAGCAGCGGTTCACCGGTCGGTTGCTTGATCCGTGGCCGTCAAAGACGTGCCCGATGAGTAGCAGCGCAATTACGGTCGCAGGCGAGACGCTGGTGGTGGCGTGGGAGACCAAGGGGCGCATCCGCTGCGCACGCGTCAGCGCTGCCGGCAAGATCGGCGCGGCTCTAGACGTGTCAGCGGCGGCGGGGGCGAAACATCCGTCGCTAGCGGCGCGCGCCGACGGGACCGTGCTGGTGGCGTGGACAGATGGAACGGGATGGAACAAGGGCGGTACCGTCGCCTGGCAGTGCTTCGATCGCACGGGGAAATCAGTCGGCACCGCTGGCCGCGCGCCGGACCTGCCCGTGTGGGGTCTGGTCGCAGCAGTGCCCAGGCTTGATGGCAGCTTCCTAGTCATCTACTGACGTTGCCTGAACGCCGGATGACCAACGACCTCACTTCGCTCGATAGCGCATTGCTGCGGTCAAAGACTGGAGACCGCCAATCCTACCGCACGGTGATCCACCACGCCGACGCCACCGTGCGCGTGGTAGTGGCGGCGATCGTCCCTGACGAGTCGCTCATCGACGACGTGACACAGGAGGTCTTCATCACTGCGTGGAGCAAACTCGACGAGTACACCGCCGGCACGGAACCGCTGCGCTGGTTCAAGGCCATCGCGCGCAACCACGCGCTCAACGCGCGACGGGGGTGGTTCCGGCAGGCGGCCAACCAGGAGCGCTATCAAGCGGACCTCGCGCGGGAGCTGGAGCCATCCACCCTGGCGTTCGCCGAGCACATCGATGGCGGCATCCTCGACCTGATCGACCAATGCCTCCAGGCGCTGGGCACGTCGGGTCGCGCCGTGATCCATGAGCACTACTGGGACGGTCACTCCCCCGACGATATTGCCGCTCGGCGTGGGCGACCAGCCGGGTGGGCGCGCGTGACCCTGTACCGCCTGCGCTCGGCGCTCGGCGACTGCTTGGCGAGCAAGGGGGTCGGCCGTGGATGACCGCGTAGCACAAATGATCGCCGACCACGTGGCTGGCACGCTGTCTGAGAATGACGGTCGCGAGCTGGTGCGACTAGCAGCGCAAGACTCCGAGATCCGCGCCGCCGTCCACCGCCAGGAACTCACCCATCGTCTGCTGCGAGCTCGTCCGGCGACGTCGACAACCGTTTCTAGCATTGTCGCGGCGCTGCCACGCGAACCGACGAGCCGACGCGTTCTGGCACGATTGCCACGGCGAAGCCGATCGGCACCGCGTCTTGCCCTCACGTGGATTTCCACCGCGGCGGCTGCCCTGGTCCTGATCGCCCTCGGCTGGTGGAGCCTGAATCGAAGTCACCAGGCACCGTCGTGGATCGTGGTGGAGCTGACCGGAGAAGCCCAGCTCCTGGTGAACGGCAAGCTACGGCCGCTCCGGGTGCAGGATGATGTCGTCACCGGTCAATCGCTCCACCTGACGGCGGCTGGCAGCGTGCGGCTACGCGGCGCTGATGGTTCGACGCTCGACCTCGTTGACGCAGCACGCCTGACCGTGATTCAGGCAAGTGCCTTCGAGCGTCGGTTGGTGCTTGAGCAGGGCCGCGTGCAGGCACTGATCGCATCCCTACACACAGGTGAACGCTTCGTCCTGCAGACGCCGCACGTGGAAGTCACCGTCATCGGTACGCGCTTCACCGTCGCGGTTGCCGATCAGGCCACGTCAGTGGCGGTGGACGAAGGCATCGTTGCGGTCCAACCAGCTCAAGGCCCGGTCGAGCAGTTG
>JANPLC010000352.1:0-1829 GCA_031426335.1 Planctomycetota bacterium | reverse complement strand
GGCGGGCCGCCCACGCCCCCAGGGGTCAGCGATCACTTCGCCAGGCGCAACTTCAGCAGGCGTTGATTGCCCGAATCATAGACCACCACGCGGCCGTTGCGGATCGCGACGGTTTCCGGGTGGTCCATGGTCGCCAGATCCGTGCCGGCCTTGTCGATTGCCCCGAAGCTCCACTGCGGTGTTCCGCCGTCGGGGGCGAAGCCGAGGACGCGGTGGCGTTCGCGGTCGGCGACGACCAGCGTCTTGCCATCGCCGCTGAGGTGGATGCGCGCGCCGAACTTCTGGTCGGGCGAAGCGCCCCAGGAATTCCAACGTTTGGCTTCTTTCCAACCCTCGCCATCACGGGCGAAGCTGATGACCTGGCCATCCGCGGCTGCGAGGAGCGAATCGCCAGCCATCGCCAGCGAGGTCCATTCCTTCACCGGTTGGGCGGTATTGAGCGTCACCGCCGCGCGGTCAGCGCGGTATCGACCCTCGGGATCCAGAGCGAACGCATTGGTTTTACCGTCTGGCAGAATGGTCAGCAGGGTCCAGCCGCCGTCGCCTTTATAGAGCGCCGCGCCGACGGTGTCCTTCGGCAGGGCGCAGTCCTTCTCGATGCGATCGATTTTCGCTTCGATGGTGAGGTCGCCGCGGATGAACGCCGGTTTGCCCCACAGGTAGGTCGCTGCCACCATCCGTTCATCATCAAGCATCACCACTTGGCCGAGGCCTTCTGGTGGATTGATCTGGAATTTCATCGGCACATCCGGGCCGTCGTGCCATTGCCACACGCCCGTGTGATGAAACACCCGACCCTCGCGATCAAGACCAAGACCACGACACGACGGCACTGCGCCGATGCGGCGCACGACACTGAACTGTTTGGTCGCGCCGTCCCACGACGCCAACTGCAGGATGCCACCGATGCCCGAAAGTGCGAACACGCCATCCCACAGTTTCGCCATGCCGCGCGCGTTCGACAGCTCGCTGTTCTGGTCGAGGTGGCCGATGAACGAACCGGAGGCACCGCCCAGCACTACGCCGGGATTCGGATCGAGGTTGGCGTCGTTGCGTTTGATGGTGCCGTGCCACGCGTGGCCATACCACCAGCCGTCGATGTTCTGCGGACGTTCGCCAGGCGATACCTTCGGCCAGCCGCTGTTCGCCGTCGTGGCGCCGGCCACTCTGTGCAGTTGGTTGCGACTGCGGGCATACACCGCGCCGTCGTTGCCGACTTCGACCGCGTCGACGTCCTTCATCTCGGTGACCGGTTCGATCGCACTGGTAGCCGGATCGAACCACACGATCTTGTCACCTTGCAGCAACGCGACGCGGCCCTTGTACGCTGCGAAGGACAACGCCTTAGCTTCGACCTTGGTTGCCGTCGCCTCGCTGCCCGCGGGAGCAGTGACCGCCAGCGTGTGCAGACGCCCACCGAGCAGCAGCACCAGTGTATCGCCGACGATGGCGATCTGATCGTTGCCGTTTTCACCGGTCGAAATGCGGTAGGCACCGAGCAACCTGCCATCCGCCGCGTAGCGGTTGAGCACGCCCTTGCCCGCACGATCCCACAACGAACCGAAGCGATCGACGGCCACGCCGATGCCGCGGGCGCTCTGGTCGCCGAAGCGGACGAGGGACGCGCCTTGTTCGCCTGAGTTACCTAATACTCCATCGCACACGATTTCTGCGCTTTGGCAGGCACTGGTGATGAAGGCGGTCAGCGTGACGGCCAACGCGGTGCGGCGTGCGGCGTGCGACGTGCGGCCTTTTGTAGGCATAAGCACTCCGTGTATCCGTAGGGCATTCGGCACTGACCACGTGTTGTCCTGGGTTGGTTGGTTGTC
>JANPLC010000351.1:0-22163 GCA_031426335.1 Planctomycetota bacterium | reverse complement strand
CCGTAAATCTCTGACGAACTGCGATTGCCCACCTGCATCGCCGCCCTAGCCTCCCGCCCCTTCATGGCACGCACCTTCATCCAAGTCACTGGCCTGCACAAACATTACGGGTCCACCGCGATTCTTGACGACGCGTCGGTGGCGATCCAGGACGACCACCGTATCGGCGTGATCGGGCGCAACGGTGCCGGCAAGTCGACGCTGTGCCGCATCATCCTGGGCGAAGAGTCCTCCGACAGCGGCAAGATCAGCATGCACGCGGATCTGCGCCTGAGCTATTTGGAGCAGAAGGATCCGTTCCGCGACGGCGAGAGCGTCGTCGACTTCCTGATGCGCTATTCCGGGTGTGAGAGCTGGCGTTGTGGTCAGCTGGCCGGGCGCTTCTTGCTGAAGAATGAACAGATGACGCGCGAGGTGCGCAGTTTGTCCGGTGGTTTCCAGACGCGCGTGCGGTTGTGCGCGATGTTGCTGAAGGATCCGAACTTTCTGATTCTGGACGAACCGACTAACTACCTCGATCTGAAAACCTTGCTGCTGCTGGAGCGCTTCCTGATCGATTACCGTGGCGGCTACATCATCGTCAGCCACGATCGTGAGTTCTTGAAACGCACCTGCACCTCGACGCTCGAAGTCGAACGTGGACAGATCGAACTGTATCCTGGGGCGGTCGAAGCGTACCTCGCCTATAAGGCCGAGCAGCGCGCGCAGGCGGAAGCGGTCAACGCCAACGTCGAGATCCGCCGCAAACAATTGCAGACCTTCGTCGATAAGAACAAAGCCAAGGCGTCCAAAGCGACGCAGGCCGCGTCGAAGATGAAGATGCTCGACCGCTTGGAGACCATCCAGATCGCTGGTGATCTGGATGCGGTGAAGATCACCATCAATTCGGTGGAAACACGCCAGGGCGCGGCCGTGCGCATCGTCAACCTGGGCATTGGTTATCCGGAAAAAACCATCGCTGAGGGAATCAGCTTCGAGATCGAGCGTGGTCGCCACGTCGCGGTGGTGGGCGATAACGGTCAGGGCAAGACTACCTTCTTGGCGACCATCGCGGGAAAACTGCCGCCGAAAAACGGCGAGATCAAATGGGGCCACGGCATCGTCGTTGGCGCCTACGCACAGCATGTGTTCACCGCGATGGATCCGTCGTACACCGTGCTGCGTTACCTAGAAAAAGCCGCGGCGTCTTCGGGCGGGCCGATGACGCCGACGCAGCGCATCCTCGATATGGCGGGTGCGTTCCTTTTCCGTGGCGGCGACGTGGAGAAGAAGATCGGTGTGTTGTCGGGTGGTGAACGGGCGCGGCTGTGCCTCGCCGGCCTGCTGCTGTCACGCTGCACCGTGCTGCTGCTCGACGAGCCGACCAATCACTTGGACTTCGAAACGGTCGAAGCCTTGGCCGACGCGCTGAAAGATTTCGACGGCACGATCTTCCTCACCAGCCACGATCGCACGTTCGTCTCCCGCGTGGCCACCGACATCGTTGAAGTGAAAGACGGCAAGGTCGAGCTCTACCCCGACGACTACGCCGGCTACGTCCACCGTATCGAACGCGAAGCGCTCGAAGGCGACGTGGCCAAAGGCGGCGGCGGGGCGCCGGACAAGAACGCTGCTGCTTCGGCGGCATCAGCAAAGGCCGGGCCGGTCAGTGCCGCCGATCGCAAGGTCCAGCACGAACGCCTCCGCACGTTGCGCAACCAGATCAAACAGGTGGAAAAACAGGTCGCTGCTTTTGACGCCGAGAAAAAGCAGTTGAGCGCCAAGCTCGAAGCCAATCCCACCAGCTACCAGCCCGAGGTGGTCGCCCGCCTCGACATCGTCACCACGTCTCTCGATGAGCAGGAAGCCCGCTGGCTGACGCTCAACGACGAGATCGAATCAATCCAGGAATAAGCCCATGGCCACCTCTGTCACCTCGCCTTCCCCCTGCCCGTGCACCAGCGGCCGTACCTACGGCGAGTGCTGCGAGCCGTTCCTGAGCGGGAAGGCCAAGCCGCCCACGGCAGAAGCGTTGATGCGCTCGCGCTACACCGCCTACGCGGTCGGCCAGGTCGAGTACGTCGCCGCCACTGATGATCCGGGCAGTCGCGAAAAGTTCGACAAGAGCGCCGCTGAACAATGGTCGAGCAAGTCCGAATGGATCGGCCTCGACGTCATCGCCAAGGAAGCCGGCGGCGTCAACGATCAGGAAGGCGTGGTCGAATTCGCCGCCAAGTTCAAGCTCGGCGGCAAAGAACACGCGCACCGCGAACGCTCGCGCTTCAAGCGCATTGATGGCAACTGGCACTACATCGACGGCGAGAAACCGGCGGTGAAGCCGTTCATCAACGAGGCTCCCGCCGTCGGTCGCAACGACCCCTGCCACTGCGGCAGCGGCAAGAAATTCAAGAAGTGCCACGGAGCGTGAGCCCGCTGAATCAGCTGGCCCGGAAGCGCGGGCCACTGACCTGGACGGGACACTAGCAGGCTGCGTTTTTCAGCCTGCTAGGCGAATTCGTTGTAGATCGCCCGGATCGCCTGCGCCAACTCGGCTTCTTCCACGCCGACGATGATGTTCTGTTCGCTCGACCCTTGGTCGATCATGCGCACGTTGACGCGCGCTTTGGCCAAGGCGGTGAACAGGCGCGCGGCGGTACCGACCGCGTGGTTCATGCCCTGACCCACCGTGGCGATGAGCGCCATGCCGGGAGTGACTTTGAGGTCATCCGGTTTGAGCGTGGCCTGCAGATCCTCGACCACTTGGTCGAGCTTGCTGACCTTGTCGGCACCCATGAGTTGTTTGTCTGACACCACCACTGACAGCGTGTCGATACCCGTCGGCGTGTGTTCGAAGCTGATGCCCAGGTGTTCGAACACGTCGAGTACCCGGCGGCCAAAACCGACCTCACTGTTCATCATCGCTTTTTCGATGTTGATGACCGTGAAGCCTTTGGTCCCGGCGATGCCGACCACCACCTGATGTCCAGGGTCGCGCTCTGCGACGATGCGGGTGCCCGGATCTTCCGGACGGTTGGTGTTACGGATGTTGATCGGGATGCCTTTTTCACGCACCGGGAAGACCGCTTCCTCATGCAGCACGCTAGCGCCCATGTAGGACAGTTCGCGCAGTTCGCGGTAGGTGATCTCGGCGATGGGCTTGGCCTCGGCCACCACGCGCGGATCGGTCATCAGGACGCCCGAGACATCGGTCCAGTTCTCATAGATGGCCGCATCCATGGCGTTGGCGACGATCGCGCCGGTGACATCCGAGCCACCGCGGCTGAAGGTCTTGATCTCGCCGGTGATGGCCGTGCCGTAGAAGCCGGGAATGACGTAACGTCCAGGCCCTGAGCAGCGGGCCTTGATCGCGGCGTAGGTCCTGGGGTCCAGGCGGCCGGCACGATCGAAGAACATGACTTCGGCCGCGTCGACGTACTCCGCGCCAAGCAACGCCGCCACCACTCGACCGTGGATGGCTTCACCACGGCTGGCAGCGTAATCCGCGTTCGCACCCTGGTCGATGCGCGTGCGTACCTCGTCGAGCACCGGCTGCAGATCGAGCCTGAGCCCCAGGTCGGCGACGATGCTGGTGAACCGTCGGGCGATGCCGTCCCACACCGCACCAAACGGCTGGCCCTGCGCCGCGATCTGCTGGCAGAGGTACAAGAGGTCAGTGACCTTAGTGTCCTTGGCATCGGCCTTCCCAGGAGCCGACGGCACGATGATCCGACGCTGTGGATCGGCCTCGATGATCGCCTGCACTTTGCGTAGTTGCGCCGCGGTGGCGACCGAGGTGCCACCGAACTTGGCGATCTTGAGGGAAGCGGCGGGACTGGGGCTCATGCGCGTACTCCGGAAGCAGGCATCCGGAAGTGACGCCCGTCAGGGAAGGGGGCGTACGCTAGCACCCACGTGCAAAAGGAAATGGGCGGGGTTGCCCCCGCCCGTTCGACGCCCTTGTCGTTCACTCAGAGCATGAAGGCCCTGCGAGGTCAGTTGTCGTACAGATTCACCAAGCTCACCACTCGCGTGGTGTCGAGCGCACGCAGTGATTCCGGCGGCTGACCAGCAGCAAGCTTCAGATCGGTGTTGTAGGCCAGGTTGCGGAACGGCGGGCTGTAGAAGCTCGTATCGTTCAGATTGGTCTTACCCGCACCAAGCACCGCACGTCCGTATCGCTGCTCATTCATGATCACCAAGCTGCCCATGAAGGTGTAGACCACCTGGTTGCCATAGGTGGACGGCTTGGGCATGCCGCTGGGATATTCTGATTGGCCCTTGAGGGGGAACGGCCATGTGACGCCACTACCCCAATTTTCTAGGAAGCGGCAGACATTGGCCACCGCACCCGTGCCTTCCGACACCGCGTTCCAATCCCGGCAGGGGATGTTGTTGATCACGAACGAGGTGACGTAGGAGGTATGGGTCGCCGCAGGGACACCGGCCGTGAAGCTAGACACGTTGGTGTCTTTCCAGCTGGCCGACAGCAAGGTCATGGAATCAGCGAAAACGGCGAAGGGCGTGCGCTGAACCTTGGTTCCGTCGCTATACGGCGTGGTATTGACATCGCCCCACAGGTAAGCGGGGTTGGGCGTGATGATGGTCATCTTGCTGGTGCCCAAGGGCGACGCGTCCGGCAGTCCGTCACCGTTTGAATCGTGTTGCCAGTTCACCGACGCATTCCAATCACGCAAGCTACCGTCTTCGACCAAGCCACCGCGAATGCGCACGGCGGAATGGGCGATCTCGATCGGACCATTCTTTTCCCGTTCGATGCCATTGAGCACATTCAACGTGGTCGGTGTCAACTCCACCTGAGCTGGCGGGTTGAACGATGCCAAAGCGACGGTGTTGAACAACATGTTCGTACGATCGAGTGGATGATAGGTATTTGAGCGTCGGGTACGGTGGACGTACACCACCCCGTTGAAGTGCCGTTTGGCGTACGAATCCGCTAGCGCGGTGTCCGCCGCGAAATCCGCGTTCAAATCCTTCATCTGGGTGAACGCGAGGAAGTCCTGCACGCGACGCAAATTGAGCGTGATGAGATTGACGTAGTAGGCGTTCTCGTTCTGAGCGAAAAACTTCTTCATGAAGTCTGCTTCACGGCGATTGACGATGAACTCCTCGGTAATGATGGCCTGTGACCTGCTCTTACATTGCGGCAGATGCAGCTTGTCGGCATTCACCAAGTCATCGAAGAATTTGTCGGTGATGTCCTCCCCGTAGAACCGCACTTGGTATTGAGACTTCAAGTATTTAGCGAGCGCCGTCAGGTCGGCGGCGCTCGGGCTGTCCGGTAATCCGCTGACCACAGGGAACGGATAGCTTAATAAGGCCGTGTTCTTTGACCCGTCTACTTCGGAATAAAGGGGACGCTCACGAATTACGAGTCCAGACGTCTTGGCTTTGGTGTCGATCTTGAGCTGATTGTTCAACAAAATGGTACGGGTACCGGAGAGGAACCCCGCCGCGGTATCCTCATCAACCTGTTGGAGTTCTTTGGGGGCCAGGGCCGGTGGAGTCAGATCCTTATGCTCAAAATTATCGTCCTGGAAATAGAGCCGCATATTATAGGCCGTGACCCTGGCATTAATTGCGTTGGTTGGCAGATAGCTCTTCGAGGGATCGAACGTTAAGCCTGGAGCAGCCACGGTGTTCGGATTCGCCATATAATAGATTGGCCGCGCAGCATAATCGAACGCCTTGCTGTTGAGGCTCATGTTCTGAATTGTCGACAGCCCTGCGTCGCCTTTAGTGCTATCACCGAAGATGTAGTCCCCCGTTCCACCCAACAACGCTGACTCCAACGGACGTCCAGCAAAACGCGGGACGTTGGCCAAGGAGCTGACAATCGTGGCACCGGTGAACTTGTCCGTCACCCGACGATCGAAATCGGCCAGCAACTTGTCTTTGGAACGGCTGTCATTGGCCGAGGTGAAAGCCTTCCCATTGATGGTGTGTTTGCCATCCGAAGGGGTGTCACCATTTAGGTCGAGTTTATCGCCCGAACTTTTAATCGGGACGTTTTCGGGGCTGAGATAGTCCTTGGGATGATCCTTGTTCATGACCGCAACATAATTGCCCGGTTTGCGCATCCGGTAGATGCCATCGACCGCCGTCACGTACGTTGGCTCTTTTGTAGTACCGATCGCCAAGCCACCGTTACCACTGGCTGCGCCGTGGTAATCTTTAGACATGAAGGATTGACCACCGCCGCCGATGTAAATGGCACCGTTGCTGTGCACGCGTCCTTTGACCGACATGCCTGAACCCTGCCAGAATTCGAGGTCACCTGTCTGGCCGGGTGCCGCGTAGAAGATCGCATACTCGAACAAGTTGACCAAGGTGTATTGCACGACGCGGGTCGCCTGTGCACTCGCCAAGCGTCGCTTAGGATTCATCCGTGGATTGTCCGTCGGTTCTTTGGGGTCGAACACGAAGTCGGGATCGCTCAAAGTATACGATTCGGTGACGATCCGGAACAGAAAGTTGCGGTCGTTGTCGGCAAACATCGCAGCATCGCCTTCGACTCGCGACTTGAATTCCGCATCCAATTCCGCGTTCGATTCGTCCATGTTGGGATTGACCGCGTACTTGCCCTGGGCGTTATCCTTGAGGGTCTTGACCGTTTCGGTCCACACCCGCACTGGTTCGACACGCCACCAGACCATACAATTGCCAACCCGTATGCCGGCGGTGTTCGTGCTGGTGCTGTTGGCAAAGCCAGGAATGTCGAGGACCCATTGCGCGGAGTCCTTGGTGAGAGCCAATTCTTTCGAGAGGAAAGCCGTGTCAGAGGCGCCTCGCTCCTTAAGCTTACCTTCCACGATCGCCGCTACCGATTCGGCAGCCAAGCGGGCCTGAAGCCTTGCCAGATCCGTCGAAGACGACTGCTGGAGCCCTTGCATGCGTTCCGACGAGAGGTTGATGGCCAGCCCGACCGTGGCCGAGATGATCAAGGTGGCG
Organism: Planctomycetota bacterium; assembly: GCA_031426335.1. GTDB lineage: Bacteria > Planctomycetota > UBA11346 > UBA11346 > UBA11346 > BOG-1363. The sequence continues at coordinate 15,215 of JANPLC010000351.1, read as the reverse complement.
ATCAGGGCATTACCGCGTCGGCTAAACAGGGACTTGGTGGACAGGTTCATGGCTCTATCTCGCTTTCTAGTTCTCGTCTGTTCGGTGTCGTCTGGTGAACGGTTCAGTAGGTGACGCTGCGCATGGCTATCGAAGTCTGGATGAGTCGCTGAACGCGCGTGCCACCGGTCTGCTGGGACGGTTCCCGCACGAGGATGATGCGCAGGCGTATCTCGTTGCGCTTGACCGTCGAATCGGTGAGGAAGGTGTCGAATTGTATTCCCGGGGTTCCTATGAGCGCGGGAAAATCCGGGTCATCGGTCGCTTTGATGCTCTCACTGAGAATGACATCATCGACCCACGGATTGACTCCGCCGGCCACCGTCGGCGGAGTGATCTCATCGCCCATACGGGTCAATTTCTTGGAATACTCCGCGATGGCCGCGTAGTTCGGTCCCGGACCATTGCTGTACTGGCGCACCAGGAGTCCTTTGCGGGTTCCCGGCTGTTCACGGACGATGTACCGGTACAGGCGCGGGCTACGACCAACAGAGTCGAAGGAGGCATTTTCCAGATAGGTCAGTGGCGCAACGGCGGATTCGAATACCGGCCATACGAACGGCGTGGATTTGTTCGCGCCAGGCGTCCACTCGGGATTACCGACCAGTGATGCCAGAGTTGGTGCGTCGAATATCTCATCCATCTTGACTGCTGCCGTGGCGGCCAAGTTGATCCGCGCTTTGACTTCAGACAGGCGCATTTCCGTCGGTGACGTCCAGGTTCCGTCCTTCAAACGCAACTTGACGAAATCGAGCTGATCACCCCAGGCCGTGGTTCCTTTATTGCCATCGGCTTCCGCTCCCTTGCCGACATTGGGGTAGGTGAGTGGTGAATCCAGCTTTGGCTCTGGTTTGTTTACGACGTCTTTTGGTGGAATGTCATCGGTAACACCGCCCGGTGGATTCAGGAACCAAGCCGAGTTGCCGAGATCGCCCGACATTTCGCGCAGCAGACGCAACCCTTCGAGTTCAAAATCATTACGGATCTCATCTTCGCCCACGAAATTTCGCGTCGAGATCAAGGCCTGCGATATCCCTACCACCAGAACAAAGAAGATGCCCATCGAGAGGACGACCTCAAGAAGGCTGAACCCTTGCCGCGGGGGTATCAACAACAGCGATGTTGCACGGATCATTGGCGCCTCGCCAGGGTAAGCTCGCGCGAGCGATTCCCGCCATCCCGCGATGACCACGTGATAACCACGCGTATCAGCACCGCTGCGTTGTCGACATTGCCGAGATTCAAGCGGTCATCTCCCTCAACGTCGTCGAGGTAGATCAATTCATTCTTTTCTTTGTAGGCTCCAGTGGAGGTACATATCTCCTTCCACGTATTATGCGGCTTGGTCGCTGTCATGAGATCCTTCAGCATCACCTCTTGGCGGTAATACTCGAGGTAGACCTTGAGGTCTTTGACGCCGGAATGTTGGGCCAAGATGCCGGGAGAGATGAGCTGCGGCGGAGTCGATTTGTCATACACCGCCAAGAGACAATTTGAAAAAGGCAGGACGGTATCCGGAGTAGCAACCGATGGAATCGTTGTAGTCGGCATGTCTTCGGTCATGGGCGGATTCATCGTGGTCTTCGGCCAACGGGCAGTCACTCGACGGTGCCAAGACCATGCATTCAGGTGGCTGAAATTATCATTCTTTTGCCCCAGGTTACTGAGCGACTCACCCTGAAGGCGCTCAACCATGCCCGTTAAGATCTCCTGAACGATCGCTTCTTCTTTCGCATTTGACCGCACCACACTCAAGGTTGCTATGTTGGCCGCCAAAACGGTCAGCACCGTTGCCAGGATGGCGACCGAGATCATGACTTCGATCAGGCTCATTGCCCGGCGGGATCCGCTTGCTGAGATCACGCCGTCAGCCGAGGCGACTGCCCGAGAATTGTGAAAAAAAAGACACGAAGGCATGGTATGTTCCGTCATCAGGAAGCCTGGTACTTGCTTCACCTGCACGATGCCGGTGGAGCGCCGGTTACTCTATGAGGTCCGGATAAAACTGCCAGCCTTAGCTGGAAGGATCCAGGACCGTGTCAGCGGCCGAAAGCAACCTCAGCCGCCGTCAGGGTGTGGCGAATCTCCGCCGCATGATGAGCGCTCGACCAGAAGGCCGCTTCGAAGGGGCTCGGTGCTAGATAGACGCCGTGCTGGAACATGGCCAGACAGAAGGTTTTCCACCGCTCGGTGTCGCTGGTCAGGGCATCGGCGAAGGACCGCACTGGGCGATCGCTGAAGAAGTAGCCCCACATGGTACCCGCTTGCGACAATTGAAGCGGAATTCCGCGACGATTGGCGAGATCGCGCAGGCCAATGATCAACTTGGTGACCTGGCGGGCTTGGCGTTCGTAGAAACCGGACTTTGCCGCCAGACGCAGGTTGGCCAAGCCGGCCGCCACCGCGACGGGATTGCCACTGAGGGTGCCGGCTTGGTAGCAGCCACCAAGCGGCGCGAGGTGCGCCATGACATCACGGCGACCACCGTAGGCGGCCACTGGCAGACCGCCGCCGATGACTTTGCCGAGGGTCGTGAGGTCCGGGCGCACGCCGCAGACCAGCTGGTAGCCGCCCCAGGCGGTGCGAAAGCCGGTCATCACCTCATCGAACACCAACAGTGCGCCGTGAGTGGTGCAGAGTTTCCGTAGACCGGCAAGGTACCCAGGCTCCGGCAGCACCAGACCCATGTTGCCAGCCACGGGTTCGATGATGAGCGCGGCGATACGCCCACGATGTTTGCGGAAGACCTGTTCCATGGCCTTCAGGTCGTTGTAAGGCACGGACAAGGTCAATTCCGCAAAGGCTGCGGGAACACCGGTAGAATCCGGCTGATTGAGCGTGGCACAGCCACTGCCCGCGGCGACCAGCAGATGGTCCGCGTGGCCGTGGTAACATCCGTCGCACTTGATGATGAGATCACGTCCGGTGGCCGCGCGCGCCAGGCGTAGCGCGCTCATGGTCGCTTCGGTGCCGGAGCTGACGAGACGTACCTGATCCATGCTCGGGAGCGCCTTGCACAGCAGCGACGCCATCTCCGCCTCGGCGGGCGTGGGTGCGCCAAAACCCAGACCGCGTTCCGCCGCACGCTGAACGGCCTTCACCACCTGCGGATGGGCGTGACCATGCAGCAGCGGACCCCAGCTCAGGACGTAATCGACATAGCGTTTGCCGTCGGCGTCCTCGACCCAGGCGCCAGAGCCTTTGACCAACACCAACGGTTGACCGCCCAGGCGTTTGAAAGCCCGCACCGGCGAGTTGACCCCCCCAGGAATGACGCGTTTGGCGGCGGTGAACAGGCGACGTGAGCGGGGTCCGGCGAGGGTAGGCATGGCTGGGTCGTGGCGTGGCCAAACCCGCGTGCAAGATCCAACCGTCCAAGACACCCAGCGACGCCGACTTGCGGGAGATCATTGTCGGGCCTATCCTTAGGTGTGCTCTACCTCGCCAGTCGCAGTCCCCAGCGCGCGATGCTGCTCACGCGCGCCGGCATCACCTTCACCGTGGTCGATTCGACCTGCGATGAAGAGTTGGTGTCCTTCCCCAACCCTCAGGTGCTGGCGCTTGAACGCGCGCGGGCCAAAGCCGCCGCTGCGGTGCTCAGCGCTGATCAGCGCGCCAGCGTGCCAGCTGTGGTGCTCGGCGCTGACACCGTGGTGGCCCTAGGAGCGAAGATCTTCGGCAAACCTGCTGATCGTGCGGACGCTGTGCGGATGCTCAGTCAACTGCAAGGCACCACCCACACGGTCTACACCGGGCATTGCTGTCTGCGTGTCGATGCCGGCAACCACGGCGAGGCATCGCGTATCGCCATGACCCGCGTGACCATGTTACCCATGAGCCCGCAGGACATCGAGGCGTATGTTGCTTCGGGTGAAAGCGATGGGCGGGCTGGCGCTTATGCCATCCAAGAAACTGGTGATCGTTTCGTTGCCGAACTTCAGGGCGGCTGGGATACCGTCGTTGGCCTCAACGTCGCGATGACCGCACGCCTTTACCTGGAGTGCACCGAGACCTGGCCGGACGGGTATCGCGCATGATTGCCATTGTCTCGGATCTGCATTCGAATCTGGAAGCGGTGGAGGCGGTGATGGATCACTGCCTGAAACTCGGTGTTACGCAGTTCCTCTGTCTGGGAGATGTGATCGGCTACGGTCCCGATCCGCAGGCAGTCGCTGCCATCGCGCAGAAAAACTTTACCGCATCGCTGATGGGCAATCACGAGGAAGCGCTGGTCACTGGCAAACACCGCTTCAACCCCCTCGCGGCGCGAGCGATCGATTGGACGCGCGAAGAATTGTCCTCGCTAACCAACGGCAAAGAAACCCTCGGCTGGTTCAAGCAACGCCTGCCCTTTGTGCTCAAGGGCAACCTACTACTGGTGCATGGTTCGATCTACGATCCCGTGCACGACTACGTCGACGAACCGGAAAATCCCATCGAAGCGCAGCAGATGATCGAGACGCTGGGGCGTGATTTTTCCGGCTTCGACATTTGTTTTGCTGGCCACAACCACACCCCGTTCATGGCCACCAAACTCGGCATCATGATCCCCCACGATGGCCACCGCACGTTCCGCATTCCCAAAGGCCACAAGGCCTACGTCTGCGTCGGCAGTGTCGGCCAGCCGCGCGATCGTGATCCGCGAGCGAGTTTCGCGACGTTCGACGGTGAGCGGCTGACCTTCCATCGCATCGCCTACGATGTGCAGAAGACCCAGGCGAAGATCCTCAAGGTCGGGCTTAGCCGGTTTCTGGCGGAACGGCTCGGCGAAGGCATGTAGGCTTTTTTGTTGGGTTCCCAACAACGCGCCTCCGGCGCTGCCCTGGTAGCACCACTTCTCTCTTGTGGCCCTGCCACGCACGTGGCCGTCTTGCCTCCCCCTCTGACGCCCCACCATGCGCCCACCCTGGAACACCCCAGGAACGGGAGTGAGCGTCATGGAACGTTGCGCATTGGGTCTGATCGGTTGGGGCACCGTGGGTGGTGGTGTGGTGGACATCCTTACCCGCGATGCGGCGCTGTTTCGTGAACGCTGCGGGCTCGACCTGTGTTTGAAAACCATCGTCACGCGCACGCCTGGGCGTGATCGTGGACAGCAGCCGGCCGGCGCGACCGTGACCGATCGCGTTGAGGTCCTGCTAAACGATCCGGAGATCCGCACCGTCATCCACCTGGTCGGCGGCACCACGGTGGCCAAGGACCTGTGCGTCGCCTGCTTAAAGGCCGGCAAACACGTGGTCACCGCCAACAAGGCGATGTTGGCGGTCTTTGGCGATGAGCTGTTCGCCCTGGCGGCCAAACACCAGGTCACCATCGCTTTCGAGGCCGCGGTTGCCGGTGGCATCCCCATCATCGCCGCTCTTCGTGACGGATTGGTTGCGAACAGGATTGAAGGAATCTATGCAATCCTAAACGGTACATGTAATTACATCCTCACGCGCATGACCGAGGACGGTAAGGAGTACGGCGCTGCGCTAAAAGAGGCGCAGGAACTGGGCTACGCCGAGGCCGATCCCACCCTCGACGTCAATGGCACCGACACCGCCCACAAGCTGGCGATCTTGGCACGCATCGCCTTCCATGGTCGCATCCCCGTAGTTTCTTTGCGTTGTGAAGGCATCGATCGCATCACCGCCCAGGACATCGAATCCGCACGCACGATGGGCTCCCGCATCAAGCTGCTGGCCGTGGCAATTCCACGGCCTGATGGCCTGGAGCTGCGGGTGGCGCCGACCCTTATACCAGTCGACCACCCTCTCGCTTCGGTGAACCGCAATTACAACGGCATCTACGTCCATGGCAGCGCCGCTGGTCCTACCCTCTTAGTTGGTCAGGGCGCGGGCGCCTTACCAACGGCAAGCGCCGTTCTGGCTGATGTGGTTGATGTGTGCACAGGGCGTTACCTAGCGACTGCCAGTCGGTTCCAGTTTTTCACCAGCGCGAACGCAGTTCCGTTGTTGCCAGAAGACGAAGAAATCACCAGCAGTTACGCTCGCTTCGTGGTCGCTGACAAACCTGGCGTTTTAGCTGGCATCACTGGCTTGTTGAGCAAGCAGGGGGTCAGCGTCCTCAACATCCACCAGGGCACACCCGATCGGAGTGGCCAAGCACTGATCGAGGTGAGTACTCACCCCCTCCGCAGCGCGGATTTTTTCGCTGCCATAAACGCCATCGATAAGAGCGGGCTGACCTTGATGCCAACGGTGACCCTCCGCCGGCTTTGATGTTCCACGTGGAACAGTCAGCGTCATCTGCCTACCTGGATCGCTGACAGCCCTTGCCTCCTGTGTTCCACGTGGAACATCCCAACCGTGCCCATGCCCCCCATCATTGCCGTATCGAATCAAAAGGGTGGGGTGGGGAAGACCACTTCGGTGGTCAATTTGGCCGCTGGATGTGGGTTGGCCGGGCTGAAAACGCTGGTGGTCGATAACGACCCCCAAGGAAATGCGTCAAGCGTGCTTGGTGAGCGCGGCCAAGGCACGTCGATCTATGCAGGTGGACAACCCCTACCGGCTGGCCAACGGCCAAATCTATGGGTAATCACGGCCGGATCGGACTTGCTAGAGCAAGAGCAGGCGCTCGGTCGACAAAATGGCGGCCGTTTGACCCTCAAACAGCGACTAGCTCCGTTTGCGGAACGCTTCGATGTGATTTTCATCGACTGTCCGCCGAATCTGTCGCTGCTGCCAATCAATGCGCTGTTGGCCGCAAGCCATTTGCTGGTGCCGCTGCAATGCGAGTACTACGCGCTTGAAGGCTTGAGCCAATTGTTGGCTTATGTGGACGAGTTGCGTGAGGGCGCCCAAGCCAACCTCGAACTCTGCGGCATCCTGCTCACCATGTTCGATCCCAACCACCCGTTGGCGGTCCAGGTCGAGCGCGAAGTGCGCAGCCACTTTAGTGAACGAGTGTTACCAACGGTGATTCCGCGCGACGTGTCGTTGGCGGCGGCGCCGAGCCACGGCAAGACCATCTTTGATTACGATCCCCTTAGTATTGGTGGTCTGGCCTACCTGGCCGCCACCAAGGAGCTGCTCCATGGCCTTAAGCGATAACAGCCTCGGCCGCAGCCTGAGCGACGTGTTCGCCAAGACTGTCCGCCGGGAGCAACCCAAGGGCTACCTGGAGATCGACCTCGGCCTGATCGTCCCGCCGACGGCTAACCCGCGCACCGACTTCGACGCACAGGCGTTGGAGGAACTCGCCGCCAGCCTGCGCCTGCACGGCATGCTCCAGCCGATCGTGGTGATGAAACGCGAGGTGGGCTACGAAGTTCTCTCCGGCGAACGTCGCTACCGCGCCGCCAAACTCGCCGGCCTCGCCAAGGTCCCGGTGGTGGTGCGCGAGGAGAACGATCCCCAGCACCAGGCCGAACTGCGCCTGATCGAAAACATCCAGCGCGAAAACCTCAACGCGATGGAGTTGGCGCGTGCTTACCAAGCGCTGATTGAAACCCACGGCCTGACCCACGACGCGCTCGCCGATCGGGTGAACAAGGAGCGCAGCAGTATCAGCAACAACCTGCGGTTGCTCGGTCTGCCAGCCGAGGTGCAGGCGCTGGTGTCGAATGGTTCGTTGTCGATGGGGCATGCACGTGCGCTCGTCGCCGTCAGCGATGTCGAGTGGCAACGCGCGCTCGCCCAGCGCGTGATCGACGAAGGCCTGTCAGTACGTGAGGTGGAGCGTCTCGCCAAATTGGGTCCATCATCCGCGCCCGCGATCGATCCTACACGCGCTGTAAAACCACCGCATCTGCGTGAATTAGAAACCAATCTCTTCCATCTCTTCGGCACCCGCGTGACGGTAAAGGAAAAAAGCGGCAAGGGTTCGATGACGCTGCACTTCGACAGCAAGGACCACTTCCAACGCGTGGTTGCGATCATGGATCGCATCGTGAAGCAGGCGAACGCGAGCGGACCGAACACCTGAGTACCGCGTCTTCGGCGACTGGCGCATTCAACGGGGCATGGGTGCCAGTATTGAAGTGGCGAGCGTGGTGATCAGACTCCTCACCATGTCCACAACTGCCGCCATCACCTTTTCGACCATAGAGCGGGCTATCTACAGCGTCCGCGGGCACCGAGTGATGCTCGACTCGAATCTGGCCCAACTCTACGGGGTCACCACCGGAAACCTGAACAAGGCCGTGGCGCGAAACAGCGATCGCTTTCCTGCTGACTTCATGTTCCAGATTTCCGCCAGTGACGTGGACAACCTGCGCTCACCAACCACGCGTCCGACTGGTCGAGGTGGTCGACGCAAACCAGCACGCGTCTTCACCGAACAAGGCGTGGCGATGTTGTCGAGCGTCCTCAACAGCCGACGCGCCATCGCGGTGAACATCGAGATCATGCGCGCCTTCGTCCGTCTGCGACATCTGCTGGCGACCAACGCCGATCTGGCCCAACGGCTGGACGCGCTTGAAACCAAGTACGATCGGCAATTCGGTGTCGTGTTCGAAGCCATCCGACAGTTGATGGTCGAGCCGGAACCTCCGACACCTGACCGCATCGGTTTCAAAACCATCTAATTGCCGCCCCGCTTTGATCTTCCACTTTGGAAGATCAAAGCGGGGTCAAAACACCAACACCCGCGGTAAATCCCGCGGGTGTCGTGTTTCTCAAACCGAAGCGAAACCTCAACCCTTACCAGCCGCCGCCTTCAACTTCGCCGGCTTGGCTTTCGCCCCGACCTTGGCGTTCTTCGAGCCATGACGCAGCGCAGCCTGCGCAGCCGCCAAGCGCGCGATGGGCACGCGGAACGGCGAGCAGCTGACGTAGGTCAGGCCGATCTTGTGGCAGAACTCGATGGTCGAGGGATCGCCACCGTGTTCGCCGCAGATGCCGTACTTCATCCCAGGACGGACCGGCGCTGATTTCTGCAGCGTGATCTCCATCAGCTGGCCCACACCGGCCTGATCGATCGAGGCGAAGGGGTTCGCCTTCACGATGCCGAGCTTCTGGTAGTAGGGCAGGAACTTGCCCGAGTCGTCGCGCGACATGCCCATGGTGGTCTGGGTCAGGTCGTTGGTGCCGAAGCTGAAGAATTCAGCGTGCTCGGCGATCTCGTCGGCGGTCAGCGCGCCGCGCGGGATCTCGATCATGGTGCCGACCAGGTACGGCAACTTGGTCTTGGCCTTGGCGAATTCCTCGGCGAAGACGCCGTGGACGATGTCGAGCTGGTTCTTCAGTTCCTGCTGGAAGCCGACCAACGGGATCATGACTTCAGGCACGACCTTCTTGCCGGTCTTCTTGGCGACCGCGAGGGCAGCGCGCACGATGGCGCGGCTCTGCATCTCGGTGATCTCGGGATAGACGATGCCGAGGCGGCAGCCGCGGTGGCCGAGCATGGGGTTGAACTCATGCAGGCTGTGGCCGAGCGCTTCGATGCGATCGTACTTCACACCGAGCTTCTTGGCCAAATCTTCCATCTGAGGACCGGCCTGGGGCAGGAACTCGTGGAGGGGAGGATCGAGCAGGCGGACGGTCACCGGGCGACCGGCCATCGACTCGAACAGGCCTTCGAAATCCTTTTGCTGCACGGGCAGCAGTTTGGCGAGCGCGCCCTTGAAGTGGTCGATGGCCTGGGCGTATTGGCCCTTGAGCGCAGCGATCTTCTGGTCGTCGCCCTTGGCTTCTTCCGACTCGGCTTTGAACTTCGCGTAGTCCTCAGCGAAGAGGATCATCTCGCGCACCGAGTCGATGCGGTCGCCTTCGAAGAACATGTGTTCGGTGCGGCACAGGCCGATGCCTTCAGCGCCGAAGGCCACCGCGTTGGTCGCCTGATCCGGTTGGTCCGCGTTGGTGCGGATGCCGAGCGTGCGGTACTTGTCCGCCAGTTTCATGACGAAGTCGTAGGCCTGGAACAGTTCGCTGTCCTTGGGCTTCATGGTCTTGGCGACCAACACCTGGAGCAGTTCGCTGTCGGAGGTCTTGACCTTGCGGCCGTAGACCTTGCCAGTGGTGCCGTTGATGGCGATCGCTTCGCCCTCACGCAGGGTCTTGCCGTTGCAGGTCAGGGTGCCCTTGTCGTAGTCGATGGTGATCTCACCAGCGCCGGCGACGCAGACCTTGCCCATCTGACGGGCAACCAGCGCCGCGTGCGACGACACACCACCGCGCGCGGTGAGGATGCCTTCGGCGGCGATCATGCCGCGCAGATCTTCCGGGCTCGTTTCGGTACGGCAGAGCACGACCTTCTGGCCGGCAGCGGCGAGCTCTTCCGCCTTCTTGGCGGTCAGCGCGATGGTGCCCGACGCAGCGCCAGGACCAGCCGGCAGACCGGCGGTGAGGTAGCTGTCCTTCTCGGCGGCCTTCTCGTCAGCGCCGTCGAAGATCGGGGCGAGCAGCTGATCCAGCGCCTGCGGATCACCTGATTTCACCGCGTGTTCCGGGGTCATCAGCTTGGCTTTGACCATGTCGTGCGCGATCTTAACGTAGGCCTGCGCGGTGCGCTTGCCGTGACGCGTCTGGAGCATGTAGAGCTTGCGGTCTTCGATGGTGAACTCGAAGTCCTGCACGTCGCCGAATTCTTTTTCGAGCTTGGCGCGCACTTTCAGCAGCTGCTTGTAGATGTCCGAGAACACCTTGTCGGTCGCCATGTCGGTGATCTTGAGCGGGGTGCGGATGCCCGCGACCACGTCCTCACCCTGGGCGTTGGCGAGGTACTCGCCGTAGAACTCATCAGCGCCATTGGCCGGGTTGCGAGTGAACGCCACGCCGGTGCCCGAGGTGTCGCCCATGTTGCCGAACACCATCGCCTGCACGTTGACGGCGGTGCCCCACTCGTGCGGGATCTTGTACTTGTTGCGGTAGAGAATCGCGCGGTCGTTCATCCACGAGCTGAACACGGCGCCGACGGCACCCTTGAGCTGCTCGAACGGATTCTGCGGGAACGCTTTGCCGGTGCGGTCTTTGATCAGCGCGATGTAGCGCTTGATCAGTTCACGCAGGTGGTCTTCGGTCAGCAACGAATCTTCGTGGACGCCCAGCTCTTCCTTGAGCGCTTCCATGGTGTGCTCGAACGGATCAGCCTCGTTCTCACTGCGCTTCTGCACGCCCATCACCACGTCGCCGTACATCTGCACGAAGCGGCGGTAGCAGTCGAAGGCGAAGCGGCCATTGCTGGTCTTGGTCTTCAGCGCTTCAACGGTCTTATCGTTGAGGCCGAGGTTCAGGATGGTGTCCATCATGCCCGGCATCGAGTCGCGGGCGCCCGAGCGCACCGAGACGAGCAGCGGGTTCTTGGCATCGCCGAAACCTTTGCCGGTGGCCTTCTCGAGTTTCTTGATGGCGTTGGCGGTATCGACTTCGAACAGGCCCTTGGGGTAGGACTTCTTGTTCGCGTAGTAGTACGTGCAGACCTCGGTGGTGATGGTGAAACCATCCGGCACTTCAAAACCACGACGGCTCATCTCCGCCAGGTTGGCGCCTTTGCCGCCCAGCAGCGACTTGAGCGACGCGTCGCCGTCGGACTTGCCGCCACCGAAGTGGTAAACGTACTTGGGGGATTTGGAGGCAGTGGCCTTGGCCATAACGGTTCCTTCGCGATCTTTCGCGACTGGTCGGTTGAAAGAGAGGTCAGTTGAAAGGGTCGCGCACCCTATGAGAGGCCCTGGAGCGGTCAACGCGTGCCTGGGCCGCTTTCGCGGACTTTTACGCGCGGCGTTGCCTACGGTTTTTCCACACCCGCGATACGCATGCGCGCATAGGTCAGCGCCGCAGCACGATCGACGAAACGACCCTCCAGATCAGCGTCCTCGGTGTCGCGTAACACAGCACCCAGCCGCGGACCAGGGGGCAAACCGAGGGCCAGCAGATCATCCGCCTTCACCAAGGGCACCCAGGTGCTGGCGAGGTCGTGACTCAACTCGGCCATCAGGGTCCGTACCGCCTCGCTCGGACCTGGGTCATCCTGCACCAGCGTGATGAGTCGACCCAACCACCGACCATCGGCATGCCGCCACAGGCGCCGACGGGCGGCGAGGGGCCGGGCCTGCAGGTCGACCAACGAGCGACCGTGTTCCAGCAGCCACTGGACGGTTCGCACCACGGCCGCCGGCAAGGGTTGGCTCGTCAGCCAACGTTTCGCCACCGCCAAGGGGAGCGGCGACAACCACAACGCCAGGCGCACCGCGAGGGGATCACCATCCGCGAAACGATCGAGTCGGTGGCCAAGCGTGGTCAGCGATGCCGCATCAACCTCGGCCAACGGAGGACAGAGTTCGGCGAGGTGGCCGCTCTGGCGCAGTAAGTCGAGCCACAGTGAACGCCCAGGACCTTCCAAAGCCTTGGTCAATTCCTGCATCAAGCGTTCGTTGCTGAGTCCGCTGAGCGCCGTCGCGACGAGCGCCGCCCACGTCGCTGGCTCGATGGCAAAACCAAAACGCGCCGCGAAACGCACACCACGCAGCACGCGCAGACGATCCTCACGCAAACGCGCAGAGGCATCGCCGACGGCACGCACTATGCCAACCAATAGATCCGTACGTCCGCCAACGTGATCAATCACCGCGCCACTGCGCAGATCCAGCAACAACGCATTGATGGTGAAATCCCGGCGTTCCACGTCTTCACGCGCCGTGCTGTAGATCACCGAGGTCGGACGCCGACCGTCGATGTACGCGCCATCGGTGCGAAATGTGGCAACCTCGATGTTCGCACCGGAGGGCGCCACCACGATCACCACACCAAAGGCTTTGCCGACCGCGATGGTATGCCAGCCGTGGGTGGCGAAGAGCTGCTCGACTTGATCGGGATGCGCCGCGGTCGCCAAATCGATGTCGTGTACTGAGCCGCCAAGCAACAGATCACGCACGCAGCCGCCAGCGGCATAGGTTTCAAAACCGGCGTTCAGCAGAACGTCAGCCACCGCATGACCGGAATCCCACGGTTCACCGTGGGGAAGTCCGGAAGTCCGGAAGTCCGGAAGTCCGGAAGTCCTTTGTACCACGGGGCTCTGATAATCACGCGGCGGCTGGTCCACCAGGACCTCCCGTACAGAAGACTTCCGGACTCCGGACTTCCGGACTTCCGGACCGGGGCAATCGGCTCAGTTCGGCAGACTGATCGGCATGATCAGGTACGTCGCACCGGGTTCACGCATGATCAGTCCACGCGACAACTCGATGCCGATCTGATCGCCTTTGTAGACCTTGAGCACATCCGTCAGGTACTGCGCATTCACGCCCAGACGCAGCGCGGAACCCTGGTACTGACACCGTACGGGAATGCGCGCACTGCCGTTGGTGTAGTTCAGATTGCTGAACACCGACTGTTCTTTGTCGAGCATGATGATGATGCCGCGGCTGGTTTGGCTGGTCATCAGCGCCACGCGACGCACAGCAGACGCCAGATCGTGACTCTGGAAGGTCACGCTCGACGGCGCGTTCATCGGCAGGGCATTGCGATAGGTTGGAAAATTACCGTCGACCAGACGACTGGTGAGTTCGACGTTGAGGCCGACTGAGGTTTTCAACCGCACAAATAATAATTTAGCCGCGAACGCGATCTCAACCTGTTCCGGCGGAACGGTTCCAAGGATACGCTGGAGGTGATTGATGGTTACAGCTGGTACCACTGCATGAACAGGATCGCCCGCAGGATTCAGGCGAAAACTCTCGTTCTTTTCAACGGCTTCACAAAGAATTTTACCATCGGTGGCGGCCATCACGACTTCACCATTGCCAACCGACAGGAATATGCCGGATAGGACCGCACTCGTACGGTCCTTATCCATACCGAACACGGTCTGGCGGATCATCTCTTCAAAGCGTGGGCCACGGATACTGACTTTGGGCACATCAACCGGGAAGGACTGCACGGGCGGAAACGTTTCGCCAACTACGGCAGGCACTTGGTAATCACCATCACCCAATTCGATCAGTAACTGACTGGTCTCACCCTTGTGCTCAAGTCGTAAACTGATGCTCGGTGATGACGACTCACGAAGGATGCTTGCCAACTGACGTGCTTGGACCACCGCTTGGCCGGGATGATCAACCTGTACCCGTTGGACCACCGAACGCAGTCCGACCTGTAGATCAGTAGCGATGATCTCCAATTGGTCAGCCTTGGCATCGAACAGCAGATTGGTGAGGATCGGCTTGGTGCTGTTGGACGGGACTACCGCATCCGCTGCCTGGATAGCTGCGAGCAGATCCTGCCGATCACAACGCAGTTGGAGCGGCTTGGTGGTTTGATTGTCCATCATAGTTAAGAACCGTACTCCTCATACTCCCCGTGTCAAAAACGTCTAAAACTACCTAAACAGAAACCTCGAATCAGGTTATCTCAGTCTAAAAAATTGTCGGTTGGCTGTCGTGAAGGGGCTAAAAGCGGTCTTTTAGGCATCGCCACCGCAAATCTTGGGGTTGCCAGTCGTCTGGCGGGTAAAACCCAGCTCAGGCCGGCCGGTTTTAGCCAGCCATTGGCGGAGGCCGGTCTGGGCGTGTCGCCCTCGTCCTGGTGCTCCGGTTGATCTGACATTGCCGCCCGATGGGCGGACTGATGCTGAGCTCATGCAGTGGTACACGACTCTGATTCTGGGAAGTGGCTTGGTGCTGACCACTGGCTGCACCAACTCGATCCTGGGGGTCTTGTTAGCGCCCGAAAGCGTGGTGGGTGGGGCAGCCAGCGGACTTGCCCAGGCCGGTGCCGAGACCCTGTCTGGAGCGAGCCTTCAGGAATTGTCCGACCTGGGCGCTACGATTGGCGAGCTCGATCGCATCATCGCCGAGAATCCCGATGCAGTGAACAATGAAAGTCTGCGTTTGTTGCGTGAACAACTTAAAAATGGCAACCAGGCTGATTCGGGGCCGGACCAGCGGAAGGCGCTGAAGGAGCCGCCCAAGCCGCGACGTCCGACAGATACCACCATGCCGGTGCGCAAGGGCGATCATCTCAGGATCGATCCGCCTGGCGAGAGTGTTGCCATCCGCCGTCCGCCGGCACGTCCGCAAACGTTACCTGATGGCAGCACCCTGCGTCCTGATCCAACGCCGGTGCATACCATGTCGCTCCAGCCGGTGCGTCTGACCCGATAATTTTAAAACGTGCCAGTGCGCCAGCCCGCCATCACTCGGCGTCTTCTCCGCCGCTGGTGAGTTCCAACAGATTGTGCAGCACGTGCCCCTCTTCGTCCTCCCCGAGCTTGGGATCACGGATGCGATGAAC
>JANPLC010000350.1:0-4760 GCA_031426335.1 Planctomycetota bacterium | reverse complement strand
CGAAATTGCCCCTGCGCGGGCGGGCCGCCCACGCCCCCAGGCTTCGTCCTCCTGCGGCGCCACTTTTTCTTCCGTCCGCGCGCGCCAGCATCCCGCGGCATGAACACCATCCTGCTGTTGCTGGCGTCCAACGTCTTCATGACCGTGGCGTGGTACTGGCACCTCAAGGCGCCGGCGACCATGCCGCTGCTCGCCTTCATCGGTATTTCATGGCTGATCGCGTTGCCGGAGTACTGCCTCGCCGTGCCGGCAAATCGCCTGGGCCACGTCAGTCTGGGTGGACCGTTCACTGCACCGCAACTCAAGCTCATCCAAGAAGGCCTCTCGCTGCTGGTGTTCTTGGTGTTCTCGCTGGTGGTGCTGAAGGAATCCCCGCGTTGGCAGGACTACGTCGGCATGGCGCTGATCATGGCCGGACTTGGCGTCGCGCTGTCGGGACGCGCCGATGCCACCTCTGCAAAATCTGAAGCCACAGCGCAGGTGACGCCATGACGCTGCGTTGGGGCATTCTTGGCACTGGCGGCATTGCCAAGAAATTCGTCGAAGGACTGCAACTGGTCGCCGACCGTTGTCCGGTGGTGGCGGTGGGCAGTCGTACGCTCGACTCGGCGAGTGCATTCGCCGCCAACGTGCCGGGCTGTCGCGCCCATGGTTCCTACGATGCGCTGCTTGCCGATCCGACGGTCGACGTGGTCTACGTAGCGCTGCTGAATCATCAGCACGCCGAGTGGTGCATCCGCGCCGCGCAGGCCGGCAAACATGTGCTGTGCGAAAAACCAGCCGCGATGACCACAGTGGAACTGGAACGTGTGCTCGCCGCCGTGCGTGCCGCCGGAACGTTCTTCATGGAGGGCTTCCTCTACCGCTGCCATCCACGGTGGGCGAACCTGCGTGAGCTCATCGCCAGCGGAGTGATCGGCGAGGTTCGCCTGCTCCACGCAGCGTTCTGTTTCGACGGCAGCACCGTACGCCGCCTGCAAGAACGCGCCTTGGGCGGCGGTGCGCTGATGGACGTCGGTTGTTATCCGCTCAGCTGGCTGCGTTGGATCGCTGGCAGTGAACCCGTGGCGACGACGTGCTTGGCACAGCGCAATGCCGACGGCGTCGATCTGACGACCAGCGCGACGCTGCACTTTGCCAATGGCGTGCTCGGCACGCTGCACACCAGCTTCGTCGCCTATCGCCACATCATCGCGCTGATCGAAGGATCACGCGGGCGTATCGACATCACCGAACCGTGGCGTTCGATGCCGCATGAATCGGCCTTCATCGTCACTACGGCCACTGGCGTCGAGACCTTCCCGACCGCAGACGATGGCCTCAACACCTACGCCCGCGAGGCGCTCACCGTCGAGAAGCACATCGCGGACAAGCAGTCGCCGGTGATGACGTGGGACGACAGCCTGGGACAAGCGCGGTGTCTGGATGCCCTGCGGCATCAGGCCGGTGTTTGGTGGGGTGGGGAACGCTAGGCGTCGTTGATGGCGAGAATGCGTCGCCGCGTCACTTTCACTCGTGGGAATCATACCGTTCGTACAGTCGTTCTGTCAGGTGCCATTCACACCGTCCCAGCGGGTAGAAGAGATAATAAACACCCTTCATGATGGTGGTTTTCCCATCGATTACGGTTGCGGGGTAGAAAGCGGGACTGTCAAAGGTGGGCTTCCTCGGCAGCTCGCGGTAATTCAACGCGCGCACCAAGAGATAACCTCCTAGATAGACCGCCACGATCAGTGAACCCACAAGGCCGACGACTATCGTTCCCCTGCTCATAGCGATGATCCTCGGGTTGGTCAGCGACTCAGATCACAAACCGGATGTCCAAAGTCCGCATCCACGTGTGCAGCCCCGCATCCTGGATCGGCAGCACCAACGCATCGCGTCCGCTGTCGTTGTGGTGCGAGTGCCACCAGCCCGGCGGCGTGGTGAACACTGCACCGGATTGCCAATCAGCGCGCACCGGGTCTTTCACCGTGCCGTCGGCGTTCAGATCCGGGCCCATGAGCGTGTAGGTGCCGGGATCGGCAGAGATGCACAGATCTAGCGCGACGGAGTTGTGGCGGTGCGGTTTCTGATTAGCGCGCGCCGGCAGGACGTTGAGCAGCGACCACAACAGATGCGTGATGGTCTTGGTCTGCGGCGTCGCTTCATTGCCGAGCAGGATGCCCATGCGGTTGCGCTCGCCGGCACCGGGTTGGTTCCGCGCTTGCTCCAGTTCGGCGAACAGGCGTTCGCGACGGAACAGCGTCGGTTTGAATTGCGGCACGCCGGGCTGCACGCCCAGGTAGTTCAGCAGCGGTTCATCGTGCACCCAGTAGAGTGCTGAATCGCCCGTCGCCTTGTGATCAATCTCCGCGCCCATCGGCACCACGAACAAGTCGCCCTGGTCCCAATCAATGGCGCCGAAACTGGCGTGGCTCTTACCGCTGCCGCGGATGACGTAGAACAACTGCGAGGTCGCGGTGGCCTGGGTATCGAGCGTCTCCTGGGCGTTGATGCGCAGGAAGCTCGCCATCAGGTTCGGACTGGTCGCCGGCCACCGCGTGCCGAGCTGTTTGGACAGATCGAACGGAATAACCCGAGTATCGCCCGACTGATGGAGCGCGGCGGGAAAGCCGACGAACGGCATCGGCGGGATCTGCGGATTGGCGGCGCTAGAATATTCGAAGAACCGCGCGCCGGCTTCCCAATCGAGTGACGTGCGTTTGCGGTACTGGGCGGTCTGGGTCTGCGCTTGGGGATCGCTGGACATAATTGGTACCTCCGCTGGCGGCGGAGGATGTCCGGGCGGCGGGTGCGCTCAACAACCAGATGCCACGTGCGAACGTCGCCTTTGGGACTGAGGCCACTGGTCCGGATGACGACGAACTGCGGGCAAGCGGCCAATTCTGGAAAGCAAAGAAGCGTCCCGCAGGGACGCTATGGAAATAGCCCGGCACTTCAGTGCCGGGACCTGACGTAAAAAACGGACCTAGTCCCGGAGGGACGGCTGAAACGTCGACAATTTCAGCCGTCCATCCGGGACTGGCGAGAATCGACGCCCGTCCCCGGCACTGAAGTGCCGGGCTATTACCAAGCCTCCCCTCCGGGGTGGCAACATCCCCGCTTAGCTTTCTAGCATTGGCCCGCGGCCCGCGGTCCCAGGGCGGACAGCCTCTTGCTACGCGGTCGTTGCGCGGCTCATTGCATCGCGCACCGGTTTCGGCAGCGACCGATCACGGCCGGTTAAACGATCCACGGCATTTTCCGCCTGCGCCGCCAGATCCGGGATGCCGACGCCTTCGTACCCGTTGCCGACCAGGGCGAAGCCGGTGAAGGAACGCTCACGCGAGCGGATCACCTGCACGCCGTCACCGTGACCAAGAACGTACTGCGCCATCGCCTTCGGCCAGCGATGCAGACGAGTGAACAACGGATCACCCTGCAGACCCAGGATATCGCGCAGGTCGCGCAGCACGCCGTCGGTCAGGTCCTGGTCGCTGCGTTCCAGTGCGCTTTCATGCAGTGCACCGCCGACAAAGGCGCGCAGCAGCACGTGACCCTCGGGCGCACGCCCGGCGTATTTGTGATGGCCGAAGGTACAGGCGATCAGCGTGCGGCCTTCGACCGCCGGCACGACGAAACCGGCGGCGACGGGGAGATCCGGCACCTGCTCGGCACGCAGCGCGATGTTCACCGTGGCGACGCCGGCGTAGGGAATGGTCGCAAGTTTGAAGGACAGCGCGGCGTCGAGGTGTTTGGTCACCTTCGCCGCGGCATGTGCTGGCAACGCGAGCACGACCTGATCGAACTGACGGTAACCGTCCGCCAGCGCGAGCGTGTAGCCTCCGTCCTCAGCTTTCACCACGGTGTCGACGCGGGTGTTGGTGATGAGATCGCAGCCCGGACCGCGCAAGCGTTCGATCAGACGATCGACCAGCGTCTGCAACCCACCGGTGAGGCTGGCGAACAAGCCGTAACGCGGGCCACGCGCGGCGGCGACGGACAGGTCCTTGGCGCGTTTGCGCATGCCCAGGATCAGACTGCGATGGTCGCGCTCCATGTCCAAGAACTGCGGCATGGTCGCGCGCAGACTGAGTTGTTCGGGATCGGCAGTGTAGATGCCGCTGACCAGCGGCTGGGCGATGCGATCGAGGGCTTCTTTGCCGAGGCGACGACGCACGAACTCAGCGAGAGATTCTTCCGGCAGTTCCGGATTGCGGCGTGGCAGCAGTAGGTCGAGTGCCATACGCAGCTTGCCCGGCCAACTGATGATCGGCGACAGTGCGAACGGCCAGAGCTTCGCCGGCGCCAAGAGGTAGAGTCCTTCCGGAATCGGTAGCAAACGTCGGCCTTTGGCGATCAGGCTGGAGCGCGCGAATTCCTGCGTCGGTTGGAGTCGATCCTCCAGGCCCAGGTCTTTGATCAGCTCAATGCCGGCAGGTTTCGAGCGCACGATCGAATCGGGGCCGTGCTCCAGGGTGAAGCCCTGATCCTGCGACGAGGCGATCACGCCGCCAAACCGTTCACCGGCTTCGTAGACCGTGACATGCAACGCTGTGCCGCTTTCAGCCGCGTATTGCCGCAAACGGAATGCGGTGGCGAGGCCACCGATCCCGCCGCCAATGATGGCGATGGATTTCATGGGGAGGTCCGGAAGTTGACTTCGTCAGTCCGGAAGTCCGGAAGTCCGGAAGTCCGGAAGTCTCGTCGGCGTTGGCCTGTTGAGACGTTCCTGATCTCAGCGGATGCGCAGGCAACGGACTTCCGGACTTCCGGAC
>JANPLC010000349.1:0-2087 GCA_031426335.1 Planctomycetota bacterium | reverse complement strand
TGAACTCGGCCTGGGGCAATCCGGTTGTCCTTCCGGCGACGGTCGCCGTGACCCCCCCCTCCCGCGTGCAACTCGGCGATCCCAGGAAACGGTTCCGGTGGTCTGCCTGGGTGCCGTGCTTACTTCAGCTTGCTGAAATCCGTCGGCTTCATGAACACCGAGACCACCGAGGTGGTCAGCGAGCCGTCGACTTCGGAGGCCTTCTTCGCTTCGATCCACACCGGATCGGCGCGGAAATTCTTCCACGCTTCGGTTGCCGCCGCGCGGTCTTTGTACGACAGCACATAGATCAGCGTGTTGTTCGCGGCTTCACCATCGGTCGGCGTCCAATAGCCGATCATGGTCATGCCGTGTTTTTCAAACAGCTTGCAGGTGTGGTCGCGAAAACGCGACAGCAGCGCCGGGAGCTTGCCGGGAGGCGAGACGTAGGTGCGCATTTCGTAGACGCGTTCGCCGTCTCCGTCGGCGGCGTGGCTTGGGACCATGGTCAGCGCCAGGAGCAGGAGGGGGAGCAGGCAGGCCAGAAGGGAACGCATGGGGACCTCATGAATGGGGTTGGTGCCAGGAAATAGCGCATTTGGGTGGAGTCCGGAAGTCCGGAGGTCCGGAAGTCCGGAAGTCTCGTGATACGGGCGCTGCTTTCTGGCTTCCCCACCACGGACCAGCCACCGTCGTGGTTCGTAGCTATCGCGATCAGGAAGGACTTCCGGACTTAGGGACTTCCGGACTTCCGGACTCCACCCATTCATACGCATCCAGCAACGTCTGCACACTCTCGCGCTTTCGGGCGAGTCGCACGTCGTCGCCATCGATGACGACCTCCGCCGGCAACGGGCGGGTGTTGTAGGTCGACGCCATCGCCATGCCGTAGGCGCCAGCGTCGCGCAGCGCGAGCAGATCACCGAGTTGTGGCATCGGCAAGGAACGCGCACGGGCGAAGACATCGCCGCTTTCGCAGATGTTGCCGACCACGTCGACTTCGCGTGGTGCAGCATCCGGGCGGCTGAGGTTGTCGATGCGGTGGTAAGCGTCGTACATCGCGACGCGCACCAAGTGATTGAAACCGGTGTCGCAGCCGACGTAGGTGCGGCCCTTGGCTTCTGCCGTATCTGGATTGGTCTTCACGCTGGTGACCGTGGTCAGCAACGTGCCCGACTCGGCAACCAGAAAACGTCCTGGTTCCAAACGCAGTTCGAGCGGACGTCCGTATTTGCGGCAGAACGCGCCCATCAGCTCCGACGCCTTCGCACCAAGCGCGCGCAGATCGACGTGACGGTGTTCCGCGCGGTAGGGGATACCAATGCCGCCGCCGACATCGACGAAGCGCAGGTTGGGCAGCTTGGCGGCGACGTCGAAGATTACCGTCATGGCCTTGGCGTAGACCTCGGCGTCGAGGATGCCCGAGCCGATGTGCATGTGGCAGCCGACGACTTTCACGCCGGTGGCGCGTTCGATCGCGAGCACCTGATCGACCTGCGTGTAGTGCACGCCGAACTTAGTCATCGGCCCGGCAGTGCAGATTTTTTCGTGCGCGCCAGCGCCGACGTCGGGATTGAAACGCACCGAGGCCTCTTTGCCGCCAGCACGACCGACACGTTCCAGGCGATCGAGGCTGCCGCAGTTGATCAGCACGCCTTGCGTGAGTGCCTCTGCCTGCTCGGCATCGGTCATGTTGTTTTCGGTGTAGAGCACCTGGCTCGCCGGCACACCACAACGCAGTGCGAGCGCCACTTCGCCTGGGCTGACCGCGTCGATGCCGAAGCCCTCTGCCGCGATGGTCTTCACCACCGCCGGGCAGGGATTGGCCTTCACCGCATAGAGCGGCTGGAATGGCCGCCACGTGATGGCGTCCTTCAGCGCACTGGCGCGTGCGCGTATCAACGCGAGGTCGTAGACGTAAAGCGGCGAGCCGAAGCGGCTGACCAGATCGTGGGGCGAGGTCGGCATGGAGCGCGGGAGCGTGGGGGCGCGGGAGTGGGGACAAGTCCGGAAGTCCGGAAGTCCGGAAGTCCGGAAGTCTCGTGTGACCGGGTTGGACGCGAGTCCGGCAGGTGCTGATGGTCGGAAGGACTTCCGGACTTCCGGAC
>JANPLC010000348.1:0-9141 GCA_031426335.1 Planctomycetota bacterium | reverse complement strand
CCAGCACCAGCAAACGCCGGCAGCGGTGGTCCAGGTGGCGCGGCGCGAACGCAGCAGCAGCGCGATGAGGGGCACCACCGGCAGCAGCCACATCGGCCAGTGGTTGGCTGGTGTCACCACCGCTTGCACCAGGGTCAGAGCGATGAGCAGGGCGTACGGCAGCCACACCGTCGCGCGTGTGGTCGGAGCCGAAGGACACCACCAGTGCAGCATCAGCGGCAGGATCACCAGGATGCCGACCGCGTCGCCCAACGCCCAGATGCGCAGGATCACCGGCCACAAGGCACTCGGCAGGCCGGTGCCGAACACCACCACGGTCGCACCGATCAGGCCAGCAAGCAAACCGGCGGTGGCCGCACCAGCGGTCAGGCGCAGGGCGCAGCGGCCGTCGAGCGTGAACCCACGCACGGTGCGCGGGCCGCCAGCGACCCACCAGCCGCTCAGGGCGCCGAAGGTATTGCCGGCGCCGATCGCCAAGGACCACCAGATCACCGACCACGGATCGCTGAAGCCATTGCCGACAAACGTCACCAGATTGGCGCCGATCGCCCCGGCCAGGATGCCGGGCAGGGCTCGTGGCCCGAGAATCATCAACGCCGCAAAGGCCAGGCCCGCGGGTGGCCAGAACGGACTGGCATTGGTTTTTTCGAAGGCGAACACCAGTGCGATACGCGCGGTGCAGAAGTACAGCAACGCGACCAGCAATACGTCGACCGGTAGCAGGCGCTGCCACGTGGTGAAGCGGCTGGGAACAAGCGGTGGATCAGGTTGCACAGCGTCCATGCGGGTGCGGGTGGCGGAAACCAACGTCGCTTAACCATACCACAGGGTCCTGTCATCCGCTCCTGAGACCTGATCAGATTTTCTACACGCGGACAGCGGCGCACAGTTTGCACCAATCGCATCCGTCGTTGCGAGCCATTCAGAGGGAACTCAGGCCGGCAGGCTGACGCGGAACCGCGCGCCACCGAGCGGGGCATCGTCGACCGTCAGACTACCACCGTGCAGCGACACCATGGTGTGGGCGATGGCGAGGCCGAGCCCGGTGCCGTGATCCTTGGTGGTGTAGAACGGCGTGAAGATGCGTTGCCGTTCATCACGCGGCACCCCAGGGCCGTTGTCATCGACGGTGAACACCACCTGCGTCGCGTCACGGGTCACGGTCACCGCGACGCGACCATCGCCACGCTCGCTGTCCTGCACCGCTTGCACGGCGTTCTGCACCAAGTTGAGCAGCACCTGCTTCACCTGCATGCCGTCGATCTCCACCTGGCCGCTGCCACCGTGGTCGACCAGATCGAGGCGTACCGGCGCTGCGTCCGCCATCACTTCCTGTCCGGCCCGGACCAGTTCCAGGCAATCGGCAGCCAGCGATCCTGGAACCACCGGTCGGCGTTCGATGCGGCGTGGATTGGTGAAGGCCAGCAACGCACTGACCGTGCGGTTGAGCGTGCGTACGCCCTCGACGATGTGGGTGGCATAACGCTGCCGTTTGTCATCGGCGGGCAGGTCACGTTGCAGCAGGCTGGCGAAACCCTCGATGCCGTTGAGGGGATTGCGGATCTCGTGCGCGACGCCGGCGGCCATTTCGCCGAGTTGTTTCAAGCGATCGGCGCGTTCGACGGATTCCTGCAGGCGACGGACCTCGGTGACATCGTCGAACACTTCGACCGCACCGATCAACACGCCATCGGGACCTTGCAGTGGCGCGGCTTTGGCGGCCAGCACCCGCGGACGTCCATCACGGCCAGCGATCTGGCGTTCATACGACGACCCAGGCGACCCCGTGAGTACCGCCAACAACGGGCTGTCGGGGAACGTCGCGCTCCAATCGGCGCCGATCGGATCAGGCAGGGTGCCCGCAAGGGCGTCCTCGGCCGCCCGGTTGCAGGTGGTGACCACTCCCTCGCGATCGATCGCCACCACGCCGCTGCCGACCGACTCCATCACCAGGTTGAGCCACGCGGTGGTGCGATCGAGCTGACCGACGTTTTCTTTCAGCTTGGAGTTGGCATCGACCAGCGCCTGCTGCTTCTGCACCAGAACTTCTTCCAGGCGGTTGATGCGGGACGACAGCGCGGCGGTGGTCTCATCGAACAAGCGCAGGGCGGCTTCGATCTCCGCCAGTTTCTGCGGAGGAAAGTTCGCTGGTGGAGTGGGCGGCAGAGGATCGTTCACAGCGGCGTTGTACGCACATTTCGCGCCGGTGGGAATGGCCTGTCCGGTACCATGGGGTGACGCGGAGGTAGCCTGGGACTGGTCGCTGCGCCCGCATCATCCATGCTCTGGGTATCAGGAGATGTGCATGCGTGTGCTCATTGGTTGTTTGGCGGCGGTCGGCCTGGTGGTGGTGCTGCTGGTCGCCGGCTGCGTCGGCTTAATCGGTTTTGGCGTAGCTAGCGCGATGCAGGAGATTCCGCCGTATGCGACGCGTGCGGAGATCACTCGCCAGCATGCCAAGGACCTGTCGACCATCAGCGCAGCAATCTCGGCCGGGAATCTCGCCACGTTGAAGAGTTCGCTCTCTCCCGACGTGCTGGCGATCTATCATGAGGATGACGAGGTGCTCGGTCGGTACCGCATCACCAGCAAGTCCTACGCACTGATGAATGGCGCGGGGAGTGGTACGCTGGCGGGTCACGAGAGCGATGACGGAAAATCTCAGGCCGGGCAGGTGCGCAGTTTCACCTGCGTGGTGATCACGGTGCCGGGAGCGGGAGGTCGTGCGGATACCTACCAGGTGTTCTTCCTCGACCGTCAGGCCGGCGCAGTCGAAAAACAGTAAGCAAAGCCTGAAGCCAGCTGCGCCATTGGGCGGAGGGGTGAACCCGTTGATCAGGTCGGTGTCGTTGTTGGTCGTGCGGTGGTGCAGGCATGGACGAGCCAGCCGAGCCCAGCACCAAAGCCGACGCCGTACCCCACGCCCCACGCCAGCATGCCGCCCATACCCGGATGCCGCCCCTCGGCGATCAGTGTCATCGCCTGCCCGCCAGCGAAATAACCCAGCGCCTGGGCGCCGATGAAGAGCAGCATGGTAAACACCGCTCGTCGTGGCCAACCCAGCACCAGGGCGCTGACCACGGCGAACGCGCTCCCGCCGAGCACGATGCCCGTCCATTCCCCGGTCCGCCCTCCGAGCGCGAACCAACACGTGCACCACAGCAGCGCATAGACAGTGAACGCGGGAATGAAGAACAGCGCTACGCGTCGCCGCCGGTGCGCTCCACGCAGCAATCCGGGCAACAGCACCAGCGCCGCCACCAGGAAGGCGACCAGGCACAGGGAATAGAGCAGGACTTCGTTGATGTGACGGTGGAACCAGCCATCGACGACCACCCAGGGGGCGAAGCCGATGATGCTGACGAGAGTGAAGCGCCAGGTACCGGCAACGATCAGGCGCCAGATTCCAGTGGTCGTGTTCGTCATGCGGTTGCGGCCAAGTCACCAATCGGTGCGACGGTGGGCGTCGGATCGAGCAAGCGCACGCGCGTCGCTGCGATGGCCAGCAGCAGTACCGCCGGGACCAGCGTCCAGATCACCGGCGCATAGGAACCACTCCACGCGTGGCACTGGGCGAACAGCAGCGGGCCACCTGCCGAGGCCAGCACCGTGAGCATCTGTGCCGCACCTTGGATACGTCCCAGGTGGCGCCGTCCGAAGGCACGACTCCAAACCGCAAAGAAGATCACCGTGATGAAACCACCCGACAGTCCCAGGAACGCCGCGACGGTCCACAAGCCCCACGGCCCACTGATGAACGGCAGCCCGGCAAGTCCGATGCCATAGAGCCCCAGTGCCACCGCCAGCAGCATGGGCAGTCCGATACGCAGCGACCACCAACCGCAGAGAAATTGTCCGAGCAAGGCGAGGAACGTGGTGACCGCAAGGAAGGTGTGAAAAGTCTGCTGGTTGAACCCACGCTCGGCCAGTACCGCTTCATTGAACAGACCGAGGCCCGACGACACCAAGCCAAAGAGCGCGGTACCGCCACCGAAGATCCAGAACGCCGGTGTGCGTACGGCGGCGGCGAAGTCGACGCCATCCGTCGCGCTTTTCGTATCGTCAGCGTTGGGCTGACGGTTGCGCAGCATCAACGCCGTCAGCGGTGCGACGGCACACACCAAAACGATGGCGATCCATCCCCAGGCCGCCCGCCAGCCGCTGGTGGTGATCAGGTGGCCAAGCACGACGAACGCCGCGATGAACAAGATGCTCAGCGCGATGGCATAGATGCCCATCGCCAGACCAACGCGTTCCACCGTGCCTTTGCCAACCGCAGTAATGCTCGCCACCGACAAGGCGCTCTGTCCCAGCGCACGGGTCAACAGCAACAGCAGGAACAACACGACAATGCCACCAGTGATGGTACTCATCGCCCACACCACCACGCCCAATCCCACCACCAAAGCGGTCGTTGCCCAACGCAGTCCCAGGCGATCGAGCAGCAGGCCGGCTGGGATGCAGCAGGCGGCGCCCAGCAGCGTTGCCCACAAGTTCATGCTGGCGTAGGTAACCCGGTCGAGGTGGAGGTCCGCCAACAACGGTTCGGTGATCAACCCGAGCCCTTGCGTACGTCCAGGCAAGGTCGCCAACATCACCACCGCGGCGATCAGCACGGTGCTCCAAGCGATGCGGTTGGGTGGCATCACCCGCGTCGATCCTGGCTCCAGTGGCACGGGTAACCGCGGATTCACTTCACGGAGGCGTACTGGTCGCCGTCGCGGGCCGCGGTGGGCTCTTGATCACGCGGCAGTGTTCGGTGCCGTTCTTTTCGCCATATCGCTGATGGTATTCCTCGGCGACATAGAAGGTCGGCGCGTCGCTGATCTCGGTGACGATTGGGCGCTTGAAGCGCTTGGACGCATCCTCACCAGCCTTGCTCGCGATCGCTGCCGCACGTTGTTCCTGGGTGTGGGCAAAGATCACCGAGCGGTACTGCGAACCCACATCGGGGCCCTGGCGATTCATCGTGGTGGGATCGTGGTTGTCCCAGAACACCGCCAGCAACTGTTCATAACTGACCACCGTTGGATCGAAGTCGATCTCGATGACCTCGGCATGGCCAGTGTTCTCATAACAGATTTGTTCATAGGTCGGATTCTTGGTTTTTCCGCCAGCGTAACCGACACGAGCGTCGACCACCCCCTTCACATTCCGGAAGGTCGCCTCGACGCCCCAGAAACACCCGGCGCCGAAGGTCGCCTTCTGCGTCACTGGACGCGCCTTGAAATCCATGGCGATGGCATTGATGCAGAAGCGCATGCCGGTCGGTGGCGGGCCGTCGTTGAACAGGTGGCCCAGGTGGCCCTCGCAACGTGCGCAGTGGACCTCAGTGCGGATCATGCCGTAGCTGTTGTCTGCCTTTTCTCCGACGCGATTCGGCAACGGCTGGAAGAAACTCGGCCACCCGGTGCCGGACTCGAACTTGGTGTCGGAGGTGAACAGCGGTGCGGCACACGCCGCGCAGTGGTAGGTGCCCACGCCGTTTTTCTTCTGCGCCACGTAGGTGCCGCAAAACGCCGGCTCGGTGGCGTGATTGCGCATCACCTGGTAGACCTCGGGCGTCAGGCGCGCCTTCCACTCGGTATCGCTCAAGAGGAGTTTTTCGCCCACCGGTGGGATCCCGGCGGAGGCAGGCAGGGGGCTTGATGGCGACACGCTGATCTCCGGAGTCGAGGTCGGGGAACTGGCACCGCCACTGCCACCGCAGCCAGCCATTGCCAGCAGAACGGTCACGGCAACGGCGCAGAGGATGGTCAATGTCACGGCAAGGATCGGACTGCGCATGGAAGGCTCCTGACGATGGTCGAGGATGGGTCGCAGGATGCGGCGGAAGCTTACAAGCCAAGCGTGGAAGCGATGAGCAATCCACAGTGGTGGTATTTTGTCCAGCAAGGACCTCAGCGCGGCTGGCGTCGCCGATCGAGTTGCGCCTGCAGCGCCTTGGCCTGCTGGTCGTCCGGCCGTTTCGCCAAATGGGTGGCGAGCGTGCTGCGAGCGTCTTCGAGGCGTTCCTGTTTGAGGTAGAGCGCCACCAGCCGCAACGAGGCGGCGGAGGCTGAGGTGCCCTCTGCGCCGCTGGCTTTGAGGTAGAGCGCTTCGGCGCGGGCAGTATCACCGCGGGTTTCGGCCAACGAACCAGCCCACGTCAGCACGCTGGCGTCCTGTTCACCGAGCGCGATGAGCGCTTCGAGTGCGGCGGCGGCGGTCGGTTGATCGCCAGCCTGCACGGCCAGGCGCGCGGCTTGCAAACGCAGGGGGCGCGTGCGCTTCGCCTCGGGGATGGCAGCGAGCCACGCGCGCCCCTGGGCCACCTCACCGGCATCGGCGGCCGCACGGCTGGCGCTGAGCATCAGCGCGGCATCGGTGAGCGCTTCCGCGCTGGGTGGTGTGCCGACCAGCAGCGTGAGGTTGATCAGCGCCACGTGTGGCAGGCCACGACCGAGTTGTGATTCCGCCAGCGAGCGGCGCAGCGCGCGGTCATCTGGCTTCAGTACCACCGCGGCTTCGAGCGCGGCCAGCGCCTCGTCCTCGCGTTTGGTTTCCTGCGCTGCCCAGGCGAGCTGACGCCACAGCTCGGCGTCGTCGGGTTCTTTGGCCAACAGCGCGAGCACCGCTTCACGCACGTCCTCGGCGCGACCAGCGTGTTGCAGCACGGAGACTTCGATGCGGCGCAGCGTCGCGTCGTCGGGGAAGCGCAAGATGCCCTGCTGCGAAGCGATGCCGGCCAGGCGCCAGTCCTGCGCGCGCAGCGCCGCGTGGGCGAGGAAGGTCACTTCGTTGCGATCACCGAAGGTCGGGTCGATGCCGGCGGCGGCTTGGCGGCTTGCCGTGAGCCAGTCTTCGCGTGCGGCGGCGCATTGCGCCAGACCGAGGTGCGCCTGGCGCAACGTGGCGTCGAGCTTGAGCGCTTCGCTGTAGGCTTTTTCTGCGGCGTCGCGGTGCGCGCGCGCAGTGGCGTCGTCTTTCGCCGCGCTGGCCAGGCGCCAGTGGGTTTGCGCCAGGGTGAGCGTGATCAGCGGGTGGGCCTCGCCTTGGTACTCGCCGAGTTGTTTGAGCGCCGCAGCGGGTTCGGCCTTTGCCACGTCGTTCAGCAGCTTGGCCTGCTGGACGGTGACTTCGCGTTTGGGTTCGGCGGCAAACAGCACCGCCATCACCAAGCTGACCAGGAGCAGAACCACGGTGCGCGGTGCGTGGGGCGCGAAACCCCGCACGTCGCACGTCGCACGTCGCACGGCTGTCAGAGCAGTAGTCATTTCAGCGTCCAATCGATGATCAGGTCTTTGGTTGATGCCACCGGTGTGCCACTGCGACGGGCTGGCGCGAACGGCAGGCTGCGACCGAGCTGTTCCGTGGCGCGTTCAAACACCCCGGGCGGCGTCGCTTCGTACACCTCGACGTTGGTCACCACGCCGCGCTCGTCGATGCTCAGGCGCAGGCGACTGCGACCTTGCAGGCCACGCAAGCGCGCGGCGCGAGGGTAGAAGCGTTCGAGATCGAATGCGCCCTTCAGTTCAGCCGGCTGGTCCGGCTCGCCGAGCGTCAGCGCGCTGAAAGGTGCGTCTGGTGTCGCCGCCGGGCCGACGGCGGTGAACGCCGGAATCGACAACGGCAGATCAAAGGTCGCATCCAGGTTCGGCACATCCGGCAGGCTCAGCGTGCTGTGATTCGGCACCGCCGGCAGATCAAGTGTCGGCAGCGCCACCGCGAGCGGTTCATCGAGCGGCTCCGGCGGACGTTCCGGTGTTTCGGGTGGTGGTGGTGGCGTTTCCGGTTCCACCTGACGGATGGTGCGCACCGTCTGCGGCGCTTCCGGCGCCGGCACGTGCAAGTTGCTGATCTGCGACAACACGATCACCAGGCCGAGATTCACCACGATGGCGATGCCAGCAGCGGCCCACCACGCGGTCCAGGGGCGGCGGCGTTGGAAGGTCCGCGTGCGCGGCAAGAGACGGGCGGCTGCGGGCGACACGTTTTAGTCTTTTGTCGCCGCGACATCGACCTGCGCTGCGCCGGCCGCGCTGCAGGCGTCCATGACTTTCAGCAACAGACCGGTCGGCACTTCGCGATCGGGAATGACCAGCACTTTGACGGTGTTGCCAGCGCTCAGCGCGGCGGCGACCACCTCGCGCACCTGGGCGAGGTCGACCACTTGCGGGCCGACCTGGATGGCGCCGGATTTGACGATCGCCACCGGCACGAAACCGCCGGTAACCGCGCTCGATTGCGTGCTGGCCGGACGTTGGATGGCGACCGCGGTCTCTTGCACGAACGACGTGCTGATGACGTAAAAGATCAGCAGGAAGAACACCACGTCGATCAGCGGGATGACGTTGAGGTCGATCTGCTGATGCGCCTGACGACGGCGGCGATTGAGGAACCTCACTTGACCTCCCACGCGTTCAGCGCTTCGGCGGCAGTCGGCACGCGGTCGAGGTCACGAGCCGCGGGACGCTCACCGGTGCTCAAGCCGGCCTCGGCGGACAACGCATCGCGCACCACCGCTTCACGGTGGCTGGCAAGTTGTGCAACACGCCGACCGAGCGCCCATTCCCACGCCACCGCCGGAATGGCGAGCGCCATGCCGTACTGCGTCGCCGTCAGCGCCAAGCCGATGCCGGCGCTGGCGGTCTGCGCCACCACGCCGGTACCCATGCCGGCGACGCCAAGCTGGGTGAAAGTGTCGACCATGCCGGTGACGGTGCCGAGCAGGCCAAGCAGCGGCAGGCTGGCGGTCAGTGCACGAATGACGGTGAACCCGCGTGCGAGTTCCAGCTCTTCCGCGAGCGCGACGTACTTCGCCGCCCAGGTGCGCCAACGACCGTCACGTTCGCCGGCGTGGCTTGCACGCAGCAGGCCGAACAACTCATCACGTCGCTGTTGGCGACGGACACTCCACAACACCACGCTGCGTTCAGCGAGCAGGGTATAGAGCACCACCGCGATGGTGAACATCACCGGCATCAGGATGTCGCCGCCCTTCCACCACAGCCAGGCTTGGTCGAGGATGGCGTTCATGGTGTGGACCTGTCCGGAAGTCCGGAAGTCCGGAAGTCCGGAAGTCTGGTGGGCGGGGATTCAACGTGCTGTGCTTCAGCGCGGTCTGACATGTCGCAGCAAAGGACTTCCGGACTTCCGGAC
>JANPLC010000347.1:0-13887 GCA_031426335.1 Planctomycetota bacterium | reverse complement strand
CCCGGGATCTAGCGACGGCCGCCGAAAATCTTCCCGAACCAACTCACGCCCGATGCGGAGAGTTCATTGAGCGACTCGCTCTCCACCGCGGTCAGCGCGTCGAGGAATTCCTTCGGCGTCTGGAAACGATCCTGCGGGCGTTTGCGGATGGCCTTCATCACCACCTGCGTCATAGCGTCCGACAAGGTCGGCACGATGGTGCGGGGATCTGGCGGATCGACGTGCAGGACGTTGTCGATGGTGCTCGCCAGATCTTCGCCCTGCAGCGGCTGTTTGCAGGTGAGTGCGACATAGAGCGTCAAGCCGAGCGAGTAGATGTCGCTGCGGATATCGAGCTCGACGTTGTTCACCTGCTCCGGCGACATGTAGCTGGGCGTGCCCATGATGCCGGCTTCGTCGTTATCCTGGTGGCCGGAACTCTTGCGCATCAGGCCAAGGTCGCCGAGGCGCGGAGTGAAATCCGCATCCAGCAAGACATTCGCCGGCTTGATGTCGCGATGCACCATTTTTTTAGTGCTGATGTACTGCAGTGCGGACAACAACGGGCTGAACATGTGGATCGCGCGCGGCTCACTGAGCTGACCTTCGCGTTCGAGCTGCCCGGTCAGGTCGCCACCGCCCATGAAACGCAGCGCCATGTAGAGGAAGCCGTTCTCCTGCGCTGCATCGTAGACCGTTACCAGGTTGGGATGTTCGAGCGCCGCCGCAGTGCGCGCCTCGCGCATGAAACGCGCGGAAAATTCTGGGTTCTCTGCCAGACTCGGCTTCATCAACTTGATCGCCGCCTGACGATCGAGGGTTAAGTGGCTGCCCTTGAGCACCACACCCATGCCACCTTCGCCAAGCACGCCGTCGATGCGGTAGTGACCCAGCGTCTTGGGAATGGTGAAATCCACCGGCTTGGGAGTCGCTGGGGTCTTGGCCTTGTACCACGGCGCCGTGCGGTCGGCGTCGACCTTCGGCGCATCGTGTTTGCGCACGACGTCGGTCGTCGGCGGCTTGATGATCGGCAGGTTGCGGGCGGTGTCGGAGTCGAGCAGCCCATGGATGGTGCGCACGACGCCACGTCGACCAGAGGTTGATGACTTTAACTTCCCTGGATTCGACGAGGCTTCTGGCGATTTCGTCGCTGCTGGCGGTGCTTTCGCCACCACCGGTGGCTTCGCCGGCTGCACGCCGCGTGGTATAGCCGAGGACGGCAACACCTCCGGCCACACGACGTCAAGATCCTCATCGCGAGCGCGCACAACTTTGGTCAGCGGCTCGGGATTGGTCACGCGCTCAGTGTCGGGCGCCAGTTCTCCCGCGATGGTGGCGGTGGGCGTGGGCTGGATCGCCAGGGCGCCTTCGTAAACGAACGCCGCCACCCACCAGCCGCCGACTGCCCAGGTATGGCCCTGCCAGTTGCCGCGCCGCACATCGGGTGCGCCATTGCCGACCTTCACCTGGGCGAGCGTGGGCTTGGTACTCAGAGCAAAAAGTTGATCGAAGGTCTTGCCCACGACGCGGGTGGTGAGGTCGCCCTGAGCCGCCAGCAACAGCTCGATCGGCACCGGTTCGCGCACGTCGTCGCGTACCTGCTTCACCACCATCAGCGCCAGATCGACCGGCTGCACCAGGGCCACGGTTCCCGTCCACGCGCCGCTAACGTTGATCCACGACCACAAGACCGCATCGGGACGCTGCTCACGTGCCACGGTTGGCTCGCACGGACGTACCGCCAGCAGTGCGGCTTCGCTGTAAGCGTGCCGCATCGCCAGATTGAGCGCACGTCGGAGACGTTCGCGGTCGAGGCTCATGTGCTCCTCGGCAGAACGGGGTGCGGGGACAGGAAGAGGTGGAGCACAAACGTCATGGTGGATCTGCTCGGTTCGCGCACGCAGCTTAGTAGCTGGGAGAGGGTACCGTCAAACACCCGGCCGCGCCGCCGTGCAACCTGCCACACCTCGACAAGCGATTGATGGCCACAAAGTTACCATCAATCGTTGCAGATGCGTCAGAGCCCGGCCGGACCTCGGCCGGCGGACTTCTGACAAGGACTGTCACGTCCGCTTGAAACGCAGTTCACACCGTCGGTTCAACGTCGTCCGCGGTCATCGGACAGCGGGCGACGCCGGTCACCGCGTCACCAGCATCGATGTTGATGATCGTGACGCCCTGCGCGGCGCGGCCGGTCGTGCGGATCTCGTCGATGCGGGTGCGCACCATGGTGCCGGTGCGCGTCATGAGCATCAGTTCTTCGCCGGGTTTGACCGTAAGCGATGCGACCACCGGACCGTTGCGATCGCTGGTCTCAATGTTGATCACGCCCTTGCCACCACGTCGCGTGAGGCGGTAGTCCTCGAATGGCGTACGTTTGCCGAAGCCGCGTTCGCAGATGGTCAGCACTTCGCTGCCGGCTTCGAGGCGAATCAGACTCACCACCTTCGCCCCAGGTTCGAGTTCGATGCCGATGACGCCGCCGGTGTCGCGGCCGGTCGGACGGCAGTCGCTTTCGTTGAAGCGGCAGGCTTGGCCATCATTGCTGGCGATCAGCACTTCGTCATTGCCGTGGGTGATGATCACGTCGACCAGTTCGTCGCCGTCGCCGATCTTGATGCCCTTGATACCGCCAGCGCGCGGATTGCCGTACGCCGCCAGCGCGGTCTTTTTCACCTGGCCCTGCATAGTGGCCATCAGCAGGAACTGGTCTTCACGGAACTCGCGCACCGGGATGACCGCGGTGATGTGTTCGTCCTTCGCCAAGCTCAGGACGTTGGCGAGGTGTTTGCCGCGCGAAGTGCGTGCGCCTTCGGGAATGTCATAGACCTTCAGCCAGTAGACCTTGCCGTGGTTGGTGAAGTTCAGCAGGTATTGATGGTTCGTCGCGGTGAACATCTGGGAGACGAAGTCCTCGTCATCCTTCAATGATCCGCCGCTCACGCCCTTACCACCACGCCGCTGGATGCGGAACGTATCGACCGACAAGCGCTTCACGTAGCCGCTCTTGGTGATCGTGACGACGCAGGGGTCGTCCTCGATCAGGTCTTCCATGTTGAAGTCGCCGGCAGCGGCGACGATCTCGGTCCGACGGCTGTCGCCGTATTTTTCGATCAGGTGCTGGAGGTCGGCCTTGATGATGGCGAACTGCCGTTCATCGCGCGCCAGGATGTCTTTGTAGTCGTTGATCGCGGCGAGCAGTTCGTCGTGTTCAGCCTGGAGCTTGTCGCGTTCCAAGCCGGTCAGGCGGCGCAACTGCATGTCGAGGATGGCCTGCGCCTGGGCGTCGCTGAAGCCGAAGTCGTCGACCAGTCCGCGCTTGGCCTTGTCGCTGCTCTCGCTGCGGCGGATGAGCGCGATGATCTCGTCTATGATGTCGATGGCCTTGAGCAGGCCGACGATGATGTGCAGACGAGCTTCGTCACGCGCCAACCAGAAACGCGTACGCCGGACGATGACGTCCTTGCGGTGTTCGACATAGGCCTGGCACATGCGCTTGAGCGACACCGTGCGCGGACGACCGCCGTCGAGGGCGATCATGTTGATCGCGAAGTTGTACTGGAGATTCGTGTGTTCCCACAGCTGGTTGAGGATGATATCGGGGTCTTCGCCCTTCTTCAGTTCGATCACCAGGCGGATGCCGTCACCGACCACGCCGCCGTAGACCTTGAACATGCCCTTGATGCGTTCATCGCGATCGGCGTTGATGATCGATTCGTTGATGGTCGCGAGCTTGATGCCGTACGGGATCTGGGTGACGATCAGTGCGTCGCGGCCCTCGATCTCTTCCTTGTGGATGCGGGCGCGCATGACCACGCGGCCGCGACCGGTCTCATAGGCTTCGCGGATGCCCGCGGTGCCGCAGATCAGACCGCCGGTGGGGAAGTCGGGGGCGCGCACGAACTTCATCAAGTCGCTGACGACGCAGGCGGGATTCTCCATCACGTGGATGATCGCTTGGCAGACCTCACTGAGATTGTGCGGCGGGATATTGGTCGCCATGCCGACGGCGATGCCGGACGAACCGTTCACCAGCAGGTTGGGCAGTTTGGCCGGCAGGACCGTAGGTTCCTGACGCTGGCCGTCGAAGTTGTCGCGGTGATCGACCGTGTCGAACTGGATGTCCTCCATCATCTCGCCCGCGAGGCGATCCATGCGCGCTTCGGTGTAACGATAGGCCGCGGCCGAGTCGCCGTCGATCGATCCGAAGTTGCCCTGGCCGTCGACCAGCATGTAGCGCAGCGAAAAATCCTGCGCCATGCGCACCATCGCGTCATAGACCGAGGTGTCGCCGTGCGGGTGGTAGTTGCCGAGCGCGTGACCGACGATCTTGGCCGACTTCTGATACTTGGCCGAGGCCGTCAGATTGAGGTCGCGCATCGACTGCAGGATGCGGCGGTGAACCGGTTTGAGACCATCGCGGACATCGGGCAGGGCGCGATCGACCAGCACGCTCATGGCGTAGGTTAGGTAGCTTTCTTTCATCTCCTCTTCGATCAGGAGGTCGCGGTTGCCAGTGGTCTGGTCGGTGGTCATCAGTGCTCCGAAAGAGGATCGGGGGAGTATGGTTCAGCCGCTCTCGTGGCAAGGCGGATGGTGGGGTCGCCTTTGCTTGGGGGCGGTGCCGGCGCTGCCCCCACGGGCTTTGTCGTGGCTCGATGCCGTCGCAGACGCGACGGCATCGTGGGCGGATGGGCTGCGCCCCCTGTTACGAACAACAGGATCCGCCCACCGCCACTCGGTGCCCGGGTTAAACGACTGGAGCGGGGAGATGCCTCCCCGCTCCGCTGATCATCCGAAAACGGCTAGACCGTCAGGTTCAGTCGTCAGACGCGCGCAGCTTGGCCAGCAGGCGCAGGATCTCGATGTAGAGCCAGACCAGGGTGACCAGCAGGCCAAAGGCACCGACCCATTCCATGTACTTGGGTGCGCGGTTCTGGGCGCCGTCTTCGATGATCTTGAAGTCGACCACCAAGCTGAGCGCGGCCAGGCCGACGCACAGGACGCTGAAACCGATGCCGATGGGGCCGTTGCCGTACAGCGTGGCGACGATGCCGGTGCCGATGCCGAAGGCGCTCAGCAGCCACAGGACGCCGACGCCGAGCATCAGGCCGACCACGGCGCCGATCACGCCCTTCATGAAGGCGGGCGAGGCGACGATGATGCCGCTGCGATAGAGGAACAGCATACCGAGCAGGGTCGCCACGGTGAAGCTAGCGGCGATCAGCGGCAGGCCGGGGTACTGAAGTTCGAAGATCATGGTCATGCCGCCGAGAAACAGGCCCTCGCACACGGCGTAGGCGAGTCCCAGGAACATCGCCAGCTTCTTGGCGAACATCATCGCCAGACAGAGGACCAGGCCGCCGATGGCGCCACCGATCATGAACGGCATGATCTGCGATTGCATCATCGTCGGACCCCAGAAGCGGTCGAACATCCACCACATGGACATCAACATGACCACCAGCAGGAGTCCGGTCTTCATGATCGTGCCATTGACGGTCATGGCGTTGGCGTCAGCCAGACCGCCTTCGCGATCAGAGATGTCGCCCCACTGTTTTTCGCTGAGGACGGGGTTGCTCATGGTCTTCTCCTGGGCGGTAGAGTTTGTGATCCTGGGCACCGTCGCAAGGGGTCTCCCAAGTAGGATGTTCAGGATGCGCACCTGAGCGGGATCAGGGCAGGTTCAGAACTACCGTCGACGATGGCTGCGCCGGTGACCATTCCCATGAGAAAGCAGAGCAGGTGCTGCACGGATAGCAGGCCGGCGGGTATCCAGCGGGTGGCTTTCAATCCGGTTTCTGCGCCAGCTTCTGCAACCACTCACCGCTCAGGCGGTAGGTCGTCCAGGCGCTGGTCGGCGTGGCACCAAGGGTCTCGAAGAACTCGATCGCGACCGTGTTCCACAACAGCACGGTGAAGTCCACGCGGCCGTATTGGCGCTCGACCGCGGTCTTGGCCAGGAAGCGCAGCAGGCCGGTGGCGATGCCGCGGTTACGGAACTCTTCTTTGACGTAAATGTCTTCCAGATAAAGGCCCCGCTTGGCAGCGAAGGTCGAATAGCTCTGGAAGAACACCGCCATGCCGACCGGCTGGCCGTCGAGAAAAGCGAGCACGGTTTCGATCACCCGGTCCTTGCTGCTCAGCTCAGCGCGGAGGGTCTCGACCGTCGAATTGTTGGGCAGGCGTTCGAAGGCAGCAAAGTCCGCGATCATCGCGTTAAGGATCTCGGCATCGGCGACCGCAGCCATGCGCACGACCAATCCTGGGACCTCTTTCGGCGACACGCGACCTCCTGACGGGCGCGGAGTAGACCGATGGCTGCAACGATCGTCAAGCTGCGCAATGCATCAGAATGGGTGCGGAGTACGGAGGTACGGGGGTACGGCGTGAAGTCCCCCTCCGTACCTCCGTACTCCAACTTCCCCGCACGCCCTTTGCTTATCCAACGAACAACCGATGCTCCGCGCCCCATGCCCAGCCGTACCGCCGCCCTGATCAGCCTTGGCTGTTCAAAGAACCTCGCTGACAGC
This sequence comes from Planctomycetota bacterium, assembly GCA_031426335.1. Lineage (GTDB taxonomy): Bacteria > Planctomycetota > UBA11346 > UBA11346 > UBA11346 > BOG-1363. The sequence goes on along the minus strand of JANPLC010000347.1, from coordinate 7,375 downwards.
GAAGACCTCGTCACCGCCCTCAAGTCGGTGGACTTTGGCCTGACCAAGGACCTTGCGACGGCCGATCTGGTGCTGATCAACACCTGTGGCTTCATTGAAGGGGCTAAACAGGAATCGATCGGCCACATCTTGGCCGCGGCAGCGGGCCGCAAAGAAGGCGCCAAGCTGTTCGTCGCGGGCTGCCTGACCGAGCGCTACCTGACCGAACTGCAGGCCGACATCCCCGAGGTCGACCAGTGGGTAACCTTCAAGGACTACGACCGCTTCCCGGCGGTGGTGAAGCAGCACTTCAAGGGCATCCCCGAGCACCGCCTGCGTCACGACCAGCGCAGCCAACTCACGCCGCCGCACTTCGCCTTCCTCAAGATCGCCGAGGGTTGCGACAACACGTGCAACTTCTGCGCCATCCCGCTCTTTCGCGGCAAACACAAATCGCGGCCGCAGGAAGACCTGATCAAGCAGGCCAAGGAGCTGAGCAAGCGCGGGGTGAAGGAGATCAATATGATCTCGCAGCACCTCGACTATTACGGCGAGGACCTCTACGGCGAAAAGCGCCTGCCGCAGTTGGTGCGCGCCATCGCCAAGGCCGCACCCGAGTCGTGGGTGCGCCTGCACTACTGCTACCCGAATGATTTCACCGAAGTGCTGATCGCGGCGATGGCCGAGACCCCGAACGTGGTGAAGTACGTCGACATGCCGATCCAGCACGGTGCTAACCGCACGCTGGCGGCGATGGGCCGGCGCACCACGCGTGAACAGATCACCGATCGCCTGGACCGCATCCGCGCGGCCATGCCGGACGTGGTCCTGCGCACCAGCTTCATCGTCGGTTTCCCAGGGGAACGCGACGAGGACTTCGCCGAGCTGCTCGACTTCGCCAAGCAGCAGAAGTTCGATTCGGTCGGTTGCTTCCAATACAGCGACGAAGACGGCACCACGGCTGAGAAGATGAAGCACAAGGTCGACGCCGAGACCATCAAAGAGCGCCACCACGCCTTCATGTCGCAGCAGAAGAAGCTGCATCGCGCCAAGCTCAAACGCTGGGTCGGTACGGAGCAGAAGGTGCTGGTGGATTCACAGCGCGACTTCGGCGAGTTCGCCACGCGCCATTACGGCCAGGCGAGCGAGGTCGACGGCGCCACGCTGGTCACCGGTGAAGGTTTGGCGGTCGGTGAATGGGCGACGGTGCGCATCACTGGTGCTGCGGGTTATGATCTGCAAGCGGACCTGGTGTGATTTTTCCCGTGCGGCGTGTGACGTGCGGCGTGCGGCGTTGCCTTGGCATCGTTGGTCTCTTGCTGCTGCTTGTCGGTTGCGGTGACGACCGCCAGCCACCTCCCGTACCTGCGGCTACCAACGATGCCCCGGATGCGAAGAACGCCGCACGCCGCACGCCGCACGCCGAACCAGGCCAAGACCAATCACCGCCATTGATCAAGCCAGGTCTCTTGTGGGTCCAGGAGTTGCTGAACTTCCACCAGCAAGCCCCGACGGTCACCGCGTCGCTGATGATCCTGGTGAAGCCACCGAACGGCGACTCCGTCCTGTTCGAAATCAACCTGTGGTGCCCCGATGACGGCCGCATCCGCCTGAAGTGCTCCAAGCTCAACGTCGACTTCATCGATGCACTGGTACAGAAGAACGGCGACTTCGTGCTCGAACTGGTGCGCAGCAAAGAAGTCGTACGTGGCAATCTGCGTGACGTCCATGTCTTCGATAGGGACGGCAAGATCACTGGCCCGCCGTTCCTCGCCTACCTATCGCTGCTGGTCCAAGAAGCCAAGTCCGGCCCGGTCCCCGATCGCGGCGTGACCAAAGCCGGCGACGGCAAAGTCGAAGCCAAAGATCCCGTCACCGGATTGCTGGTCGGCGTCGAGGTAAACCCCGACGACACGGTGAAATCCAAGCGTTTCTACGACGAGCCAGGCAAAGAGTCCGTCCGTCTCGACTACAGCCGTTACCAGACATTCGACCAACTCCAGCGTCCCACCCGCATGGCATTAACCGTCCCTGGCGACCCGACGAATTACACCGTCCGCCTGAGTGACCTGGATGCCGTGCCGGCGATCAGCCCAGACCGCATGCGGTTTACTCCGTCTGCTGGTTCGACGGAAATTGGACTGGAAGAGTTTCTCAAGCGGTTGCGCGACTGACGCGCAGCGACGATTGGTAGATTATTCGTCCAATGGACGACTGTGGGCGAGTAGGAACGTGACCACGGCGTCACGCGCGGCCTTTCCTGACGCCACGGCGAGCACCAACGCTTCGAATTCATCGATGCCCGCGTCGATCTCTATACCGTTAAGGTCGAGGAAGCTGAGCGCGACCATCGTTCCGACACGTTTGTTGCCATCTACGAACGGGTGATTCATCACCAAACTGAACAAGTAGGCTGCCGCCATTTCGTACAAATCTGCGTACAGCCACTTGCCGCCAAAGGAGGCGCTTGGTTGCGCTAACGCTGAACGCAACAGCCCGGGCTCACTGATTCCTAGACTGCCACCGTACAAGTCGTTTTGGACGAGGTGATTGGCCAGCACCTCGTCTTCACTCAGGAAGAGCGGATCTGACATCGGCGACTCAGTTGGCCAAACGCTTGAACAATTCCGAGTAGCGCTTGTTGATGCGCGTCAGTCCGGCTTCCAAACGCTGTTTGCGTTTGACGTCCGCTACCGGCGATACCGTCAGTGACTTCCCATCCGTGGTCAGTTCCAACGGCGTGTCCGAATCGATCTTCAGCAGATCCAAAATCGGCTTGTCGATGATGAGCGCGTAACTGTTGCCGTGCTTGGTAAGGGTCTTAACCATGGCTGGGCTCCGTAGCCACATTGTATCACCAAGTTGCCGTTGGCAAAGGGCGCCTCGCCGACCTTGCGCAAGTCCAACCGAAACGTGACTACGACGCGCCAGACGTGGCTTTCCCGTGCCACGGAAACTTCGTTCAGCGCAGCTTTTGTTGCGCCAGCCCAAGTCGTTCGATCACTTTCGCCTGGCCGATCTGCGCCAGCGTGTCGAACAACGGCGGGCTCTCGCGTTTGCCGGTGGCGGCGACGCGTAGGAGCATGAACAGCGACTTCGGCGACCACAGTTTGGACTCGGCTTGGACCTCGGGCGTGGCGTCGGGCAAGGCGCCAGGGGCGGTGCGATCGTCGATGAACTTGCGCACGAACACTTCTAGGCTCGCGGCATCCCACACGGCATTTTCGCCAGCGACGTAACGTTTGAAGGCTTGCTGGGTTTCGTCGAGCAGGTGTTTGGCCTGCTCTTTGTCGATTCCCTTGGGCAGCAAGTCTTCAGCATGGAGCGTGACAGTGTCGGCGTAGAACGGTTCGCTCTGCCAGACGAAGTCACCGCCGAAAACCATGCGCTCTTTGACCAGCGGCAGCAACGCGTCGAACTTGGAATCGATCGCACGGTAAACTTCGGCCTTCATGCGCTCGGGCGAAAGATCGCGGAAATACTGGCCCTGCAGGTGGCGCAGCTTCGCCATGTCGAACACCGGACCGGCGACGTTGATGCGGTCGAGGTCGAAGAACGAACACATGTCGGCGAGGGTGAATTTCTCCAGGCCGTCCGGATGCGAATGCCCCAGCAGCGCGAGGAAATTGAGCAGCGCTTCGGGCAGGTACCCCTGCTTCTGATACCACAGCAGCGACGTGGGATTCTTGCGCTTGCTGATCTTCGACTTGTCGGCGTTGCGCAACAGTCCGACGTGGACGTACTCCGGCGCGGTGAAGTCCAGGTGCTCGTTCAGCCAGATGTGCTTGGGCAGCGAGTTGAGCCACTCCTCGGCACGGATGACGTGGGTAATGCCCATCAGGTGGTCGTCGACCACCGCGGCGAGGTGGTACGTCGGCCAACCATCACTTTTCAGTAGCACCTGATCGTCGATGTCCTTCCACGCTTTCACCGTCGCCTGTTTGCGCAGACGATCTTTGTAGACGAAGTCGCCTTCGAGCGGCGTCTTCATGCGGATGACGTAGGCCTCGCCCTTCGCCGCACGCTCGCGCGCTTCGGCCAAGGTGCCGCCGCGGCACCGGCGGTTGTACATGATCGGTTCGTTGTTGGCCTGCTGACGCTTGCGCATCGCATCCAAATCGCGTGCGGTACAGAAACAATAATACGCGTCGCCCTTTTCCAGCAGTTGGTCGGCGTACTTCTGATAGATGCCGAGCTTCACGCGCTCGCTCTGGATGTACGGGCCACGATCGCCGCCGCCCATGCCGTCATGCACGGGGCCTTCGTCGTAACACAGGCCCAGCCACTTGAGGCTGTCGTAGATCGCCTTGGCCGACTCTGGGGTGCAGCGCGTTTGGTCGGTGTCCTCGATGCGCAGCACGAACTTGCCGCCGTTCTTCTTGGCGAAGGCGTAGTTGATCAACCCGATGTAGGCGGTGCCGACATGTGGGTCACCAGTGGGCGAAGGTGCAATGCGGACGCGAACGGTCATGGACAACTCCGGGGGCCGGGATCGTTGGGCGCAGGCGGGGTTTTCAAGCCGGTTCACCGGCGCGCGGCCGGAATGGGCTACTCCACGGTCGCATCGACCCGCAACGCAGTCGGAAACCACAGCGGCAAGACGACCTTTTCCAAGCCATCGGCCAGTCCGTCGTTGGCGGCGTTTTCCAGCTGCTTCATCAACATCGGCCGCGCATCACCGATAATCGGCAGAGAGATTGGTTCAGCGTCGGCCTCCTCGATCGCGACGCGCATATGCAGGCGGTAACCTTCCGGCACCGGCACAAAGGTGGTCCAGGCGTGGCCAGCAAGACGCTCGACCTTCAACACGCGCTGCGCATGCCCGGCGATCAGCAGGATGCTGCCGCGGGCGACTACCTTCTGTCGACGCACGAGCGGTGATTGCCCAGGTTCGTCGTCGTCGGTGATGCGGCCCCAATCGACGATATAAATACAGCGCATGATCGGCGCACCGCCAACCGTCAACACCGTTTGACCGTTGAGGCGCAAGAAGCGCGTGAGGTCAGCGGGCGAAATGCGGGCGACAGCGAGCGGCGTCGGCTCCGAGCCGGCCACCAGTACCTGCCAAGAAATTGGCGCCGGACGCAGCATCGGCAGCGTCAGGTCGCCAGTGACATTCTGTCCGCTTCTCATCAGCCCAGGCGGTATCCACCACCCGCTGGCTGCCGAACCGATGCCACGCAGCGCCAACGGACTGCCGACGATCTGAAGCTCCGGCTTCAGTCCGGCGATCGGCGCAGTGGCGGCCTGACGGACCACCACCTCACCACGCGGGAAACTCTGACTCCACGGCAGGCGATCGGCGAACAGCCAGAGCCCGAGGCTGGGGGCCAAGAGGTACGCCACCAGGAACGAGATCACCAGCACCAGCAGCAAACCACGCACGACCCGCCACCAGCGGCGCGGCCGGCGCACGGGGGTGACGTCGGACATGCGGGCATTCAATCCGGGGCCAGCGCCACCGCTAGCGGGCAAACGTTCTGCAGCGCAAGCGGCTACGCGAAAATTGCGGGGAGGCCGGATTGCTATTCCGCGACCCATCCTAAGCTCCCCGACCTTCAGCTCCGAGGGGCTTGAACGAGGAGGTTGGTCGATGCCTGCAGCGTTCCGTGCCCAGTGCGTGGCGGTCGGTTCCGCCCTCCCTGAGCGCCGGCTGACCAATGCCGATCTGGAACGCTTGGTCGAGACCGACGACGAGTGGATCGTCTCCCGCACCGGCATCCGTGAGCGTCGTATCGCCGATCCCGGCACTGGCCTGTCAGCACTTGCTCTGCCTGCCGCCAAGCAGTGCCTGGAGCGCGCTGGTGTCACCGCCGATACGCTCGATGGCATCATCGTCGCCACCATTTCCGGCGACCACGTGATGCCCACCACGGCGAACATCCTCCAGCATCAGTTGGGTGCGACCAAGGCCTTCGGCTACGATCTGCTCAATGCCTGCAACGGCTTCGTCGCGGCGCTGTCGACCGCCGCGGCGTTCATCGAAAGCGGACACGCCAAACGCATCCTAGTGGTCGGCGGCGACATCATGTCGACGCTGATCGATTACCGTGACCGCAACACCTGCATTCTCTTCGGCGACGGCTGCGGCGCGGTGTTGGTGGAAGCAGGTCCGGCGGATGGTCCGGGCATCATCGGCTTTGAACTGCACAGCGACGGCGCGGGCGCAGGCGATCTATCGATCCCGTGCTCGGGCTCGGCGCACATCCCGACGTCGGAAGCGCTCGCCCGTGGCGATCAATTCGTCAAACAGAATGGCCGTACGGTCTTTACCCAGGCAGTGCGCCGCATGAGCGAAGTGTGCGCGTCGTTGCTGAAGAACCTCACGCTCACCGTCAGCGACATCGACCTGCTGGTGCCGCACCAGGCCAACCTGCGCATCATCGAACCGACGGCCTCGCGCCTTGGCCTGCCGATGGATAAAGTAGTAGTTAACATCGAGCGCGTGGCCAACACCACCGCCGGCACCATCCCCCTCGCGTTGGCCGATGCATTTGCGGACGGCCGCCTGAAAAAAGGCACGCGCGTGCTGCTCGCGGCCTTCGGCGGCGGGTTGACGTGGGGCGCGTTGTATTTGACCTGGGGACGCGGATGAACGTCGTCACCCGCGGGATTTGTGATGTCCGGGGCAATCCATGAGCCACCTCCACGCTCGCCCGATCAACGAAGCGCTCGCGACGCTCGAAGCGAAACGCCGTTTCGCCACGCCAGAGCAACGTCGCGAACACTTGCGTTGGATGATGCGTGGCCGCGGCCTCGATGATCGTCTGGTGGCACTCTACCGTTCGTCGTTGGTGCACGGCAACGTCTTCACCGGGCATGGTCAGGAAGCGCTGTCCGCTGCGATCGGCATGTTCCTGCGGCGTCCACTGCCCGGGCAACCGGGCGACGTTTTTGCGCCGCTGATCCGCGATACCGCTGGTCGCTTGTCGTTCGGCGAAAGTTTCGAGGCCTCCTTCCGCACCTACTTGGGCAAACGCACCGGACCGATGCGTGGCCGCGACGGCAACGTCCACCGCGGTGATTTCGCCATTGGTCAATTGCCGATGATCAGCCACCTCGGCGCCATGGTGTCGGCGGTGTGCGGAACGTTGATCGCGCGACGCCTGCGCGGTGAGCCCAAATCCGCCCGCACGGTCGGCGTCACCTGCCTGGGCGACGGCGGCATGGCCACCGGCGCTGCGCACGAAGGCCTCAACGTCATGGCGGTAGAAAAGCTGCCGATGGTGATGGTCGTAGCCAACAACCAGGTGTCGTACTCGACCTTCAACGATCGTTCATTCGCCTGCAAAGACCTGGTCAGCCGTGCTGAGGGCTACGGCATGCGCGGCGTGTCCGTCGATGGCACCGACGCCGAGGAATGCCTGTGGGCCGTGGGCGACGCCATCGCCCGCGC
>JANPLC010000346.1:0-5852 GCA_031426335.1 Planctomycetota bacterium | reverse complement strand
ATGGAAGCGCTCAACAGCCTCGTACAGGCAGCCAAACGGAAGGCGCGCGGTTACCGTAATCACCGCACCTTTATTCTTATGGCCTACCTTATCGCGGGGAAACTCGACCTGGTAAAGACCCACACGAAATGACGCAGAGCCGTAAATTCAGCCCGTCGCGGCGCGGCTGAAGCGCTTACGCTCGTTCTCGGTGAGGTAGAGCTTACGGATGCGGATCGACTTGGGGGTGATCTCCACCAGTTCGTCTTCCTTGATGTACTCCAAGGCTTCTTCGAGCGACATGCGGCGCGGCGGGGTGATGCGCACGGCTTCTTCAGCACCCGCAGATCGGATGTTGGTGAGCTTCTTCTCTTTGAAGAGGTTCACGATCATGTCGGTGTCTTTGGCGTTTTCGCCGACCACCTGACCTTCGTAAAGCGGTTCGCCGACGTCGACGAAGAACGTGCCACGATCTTGCAGGTTGAAGAGCGCGAACGGGATGACCGTGCCACCGGTCTGGCTGATGATCGCGCCGTTGATGCGCTTCTCGATCACGCCGCGGAACGGGCCGTATTCGAGGAACATGGTGTTGAGCGTCGCTTCTCCCTGGGTCGCGCTGAGCATCGCGTTGCGGATGCCGAGCAGGCCGCGCGAGGGAATCGAGAACTCCAGGTGGGCGTAGTTGCCGTTGATCGACATCTCGCGCACTTCACCGCGGCGCGACAGCATCATCTGCATGACTTTGCTGCTGTGCACTTCGGGCACGTCGATTACGGCGAGTTCGATCGGTTCGAGTTTGTTGCCGTGTTCGTCGGTTTTGAAAATCACGCGCGGCGGTCCGACCTGGATCTCGGCGTTTTCACGGCGCAGATCTTCGATCAGTACCGACAGATGCAGCACACCACGGCCGGAGACTTCGAACACGTCCGGCGCTTCAGTGTCAGCGAAACGCATGGCGACGTTCTTCTGCGCTTCCTTGTCGAGACGTGTCTTGAGCTCGCGGCTTTGCAGCGGCTTGCCTTCCTGGCCGGTGAGCGGCCCGGTGTTGACGCCGAAGGTCATCTTGATGGTCGGCTCGTCGATCGGGATCGGCGGCAGGGCGTTGGGGAACTCGGCTTCACAGATGGTGTCGGAAATGTGCACCTGTTCGAGACCGGTGACGACCACGATGTCGCCGGCCTTGGCTTCCTTCACTTCTTCGCGGCCGAGGCCAGCGAAACGGTGGAGTTGGAGCACGCGGCCTTTGTGCGGCACGCCGTTCGGACCGCTGACCACCACGACTGACTGATTCGATTTGATGGTGCCGGCGAAGATGCGGCCAATGCCCATACGACCGACGAAATCATTGTGGTCGATGTTGGCGACCTGGAGCTGCAACGGCGCGTTGGCCTTAATGGGCGGGCCCGGGATGTGTTTGATGATGGCGTCGAACAGTGGACGCAGATCGCCGTCCTTGGACGCCAAGCGGGCGTTGCCCTTCTCCAGGGTGTCTTCCATGAAACCCTGACGACCGGAGCCGTACATCACCGGGAAGTCGAGCTGCCAGTCTTCGGCGCCGAGTTCGACCATCAGGTCGAAGATCTTGTCGGCGATGACCGCCGGCGAGCAGTTCGGCTTATCGATCTTGTTGACCACCAGGATCATCTTGAGGCCGGTCTGGATCGCCTTGCGCAGCACGAAACGCGTCTGCGGCAGACAGCCTTCAAAGGCGTCGACCAGCACGAGCGCGCCGTCAGCCATCTTCAGCACGCGCTCGACCTCACCGCCGAAGTCGGCGTGGCCTGGGGTGTCGACGATGTTGACGCGCATGTCGCCGGCGGTCGGGCTCAAATAGTGGACTGCGCAGTTCTTCGCCAAGATTGTGATGCCGCGTTCTTTTTCCTGGTCCTTCGAGTCCATCACGCAGTCGACGATGGTCGACTTGGCGTGGTAGGCGCCGCCCTGCTTCAGCAGCGCGTCGACGAGCGTGGTTTTACCATGGTCGACGTGCGCGATGATGGCGATGTTGCGGATGTCGGAACGGCGTTCGACGTCTGGGAGCGGCATGGGATGACCGATAGGGCTGAGGAGTGGTGCGGAGGCGTGAGCGTCAGCGGAAGGTAGGGAAGGTGCTGCGCCGAACGAAGCCTGCGCGCAAATTGAGCGGCACGGTGTAGCGGGGTCGTTGATGAAAGGAAGCCTGGGGCGGGGTTACCTCGTCACCCAGCGACCACCTGCACGGTCACAACAGACCCTGCCTACAGTCCTATTTTCACCACGACCTCCTTGGGCCCCGGTTTGACCGTCCGCTCCTTCGTGAGGGTTGGCGATCGAACCACCGAGCACCGTTCACCGTTGAACACCCACGGTGGCAGGAAGGTGACTGCACCGGTCAGTCGCACGCGACTGCGGCGTCTTCCCCTTCGGCAACCTTGACCCCTGCGATGGGCGGCGAAGGTTCTCCAACTGTCCTCCTGCCTGGAACGCCCATGCCCACGACCATCCGCACGCTCCGCCGCCCGGCCATCTTCAGCCCCGTTGCCGCTCTGCTGCTGCTTGCCATGGGGCTGCCAGCGGTTGATGAGCCGCCAAAGGTTGACCCGGCCGCGGTACCACCGGTGCCCAGCGTTCCCGCGGAGACCCCGGCGGCGGAGCTGCTGCGGGGCCTGCCGCCGGTGGCCAGTCTGGTCGAACGTGCCGGCAAGGCGGTGTGGACCAGCGATGATCCCACCTTGGCCTGGCAAGTGGTGGCGATCGACAAGGACGAAAACGCCATCATCGCCACCGACATCGGGCACCTGACCGTCGCGCGCAAGCTGCTGGTCGACAACCGCACCGACGCACTCGCGGTGCTGCCGGCACTGATCGCGCACGCCAAAGGCGCGCAGCTCAAGGCCGATGGGTTGCTGCTGCGCGAAGGCATCCTCACCGGCATGCACCTGTTCTCAGCCCAGACACTGGTGTTGAGCGAGGGTGTGCTGAAACGCCATGCCCTCGAAGCCAGCGACCGCGCCAGCGACCGCGCCAAGGTTGCCGATGCCGCCACCGCCATTGAAAAAAGCTTAGCCATGTCCGCCTTCGACGAGCCGGGCCGGCGCAGCGTGATCGATGTACTGCACAAACTTTCCAAGGCTGACGGCAACGAACAGGTCGACGAGGTCACGCCGGGCTTCGCCCGCCGGCTCGTGCGTGGCGGCTGGTTGCGCAAACTGATGCCTGATCAGGCCGCAGCAGTGACCGCACTGGAACTCGCCATTGCCGCGTCGGAGAAGTTCCAACCGGTGATGCTCTATGAAGGCACCGGTCTCAAGCTCGCCGAAGTCGCCGACGCATACGACCGCGCCAGCCGCTGGGTGCTGACCACGCCGACGCGCGTGGCCTTCGTCCAACCGCAGGAAAAGCCGCTGTATTACTGGGCGTTGAATGAGCCGGGGCCGACCTTAGCCGTCGATCTGCCGCTCGGCAGTGATCCTACCGCGGTGAACGATCAAGTGCTGGGCGTACGGCTGTTCCAAGGCTCCACGCTGCTGGCGTCGTGGAAGAAGGATGCTGGATTCACCAGCAATCTCGCAACTTGGCGCCAAGCCTACCCAGGCAAACCGCACAAGGGCGTCGATCCCAACTCAGTCGCCAACGCGATGCCACCGCACATCGTGCTGACCGCGCTCAACGGCGACATCGTGCGGCTCTACACCGCACACGGCACGCTCCAACCACCCAAGGACGGCAGCACGCAGGATGCCGAACGGTTCCTCGCTGAATCCGCGAAGTCGCTACCGGATCCGGCGCACCTCGACCTCATCGGGCAGTACGTGCTGTCCTACGTCTATGACAGCCCGGACAGCCGCTTCCCGTTCCTGGTCGGCAACAAACAGGTGAAGAGCGACATCCACCAGACCGCGTTGCAAACCATCTCCACCGCCACCTGCGGCATGATCCGCGGCGATTGCGACGATCTCTCCGAACTCTACCAGACCATTGCCGAACGGCAGGGCCGCACCGCGCATGTGATCTCGTTGCCGCAGCACGCGGCGATGGCGTTCGCCGAAAAGAAGGAGGACGGTAACTGGCACACGTATCTGCTGCAAACTGGTCCGGCCTTAGAGTTCAGCGATGCCAAACTGGAGTCAGCGCTCGAAAAACTCTACAAGAGCTTTGACGAGGGCGAGAGCTTCGATCCCAACGGACTTGGCCTGTTGCTGCGTTTCAGTGGCGAGAACACCCGCGGTCCGTGGCGCTTGAGCTGGCGCATCTTCAGCGAGCCCGAATACGCCAAGACCATGATCGACGTGCAGCGCGACTGGCACTACCAGACCTACCAGCGCGGCATCGCCAAGATGAAGAAGCTCATCGCCGACGGGGATGAGGACAACGCCAACTTCCGCGAATTGTCCGGGCTCTACAGCTTTACCGGCCAGTACGACCTCGCCGTGCAGTACCATCGCCAAGCGATTGAGCGCACCACCGATCCGGAGAACCGCCTGAGCCTGACGGTCGAACTGGTGCAGCACCTGTTCGACGCCAAACAGGACGCCGAAGCGCGCAAGGCCGCGCTCGACGTGCTCGATCAGCAACTGCCCAAGCTGAAAAAGAATCCGGAATACAAAGAGAAGATCGCCCAGACCCAGGCGCAAGTCGGCCTCGAACTGGCCGGCGCCTTGGTGCACGGCAAGGCTTACGACCTCGCGTTGCGTGCTTTGAAGGAAACTCAACTCGAAGACATGGCGGCCAAGATCACTCAGGTCGGCGAGTGGCTGAACAGCCCCAAATATAACCAGCGCGCATGGGACAACGCCCCACAGCTGCTGGGTATGCGCCGTTTGTTCCTGATGTATTCCGGCATCGCGGTCGAAGTCCTTGACGGCATTCCGCAGGACGAGCTGACCACCAATGCGGATCTGCAACTGCTCGCTCGTTCGTTGCAGGACTGGCTGACCATGATCGCCTTCCACGACATCGATGAGCCGGAAGACGCCCTCAGCCGCTACAGCATCGCCGGACGTTTCTACAGCGCGATGCTCGGCCAGGACAACCTGATGAAGCTGATCGACAGCGTCGAATTGCCGAAGAAGAACGAGCGCGATCACGCCAAGCGCATTGGCGGCCTCGCCCAGCTCCAACTGGACCTGCCGTTCGTGAAGCTGTCGGTGCCGTTTTGGAGCTCCGAACTGATGCAGCTCTTCGAACGCGAACGCACCACGCTCGACAAGAAGCAGGTCGCGCTCTTAGCCAAACAGGTGAAGACCTCCTACGACGCCAGCAAAGCGCTGGGCCTGGAACACAACCTCTTCGAACGCAATCTGCACCTGGTCCAAGTCATCAACGCGGTGGTCAACCAGGACGCCAACGTCCTGCGTGAACGCCTGAAGTGGGTGAAGGAAAAAGACGACAAACGCCTACGCGACGACACCGCCCAATGGCTCGGCGACGTCGCGCGCTTCGTCCCCCTCGACTGGTACCAGCAAGTCATCCAGATCTGGAAGGATGAACTGAACTACAAGCCGAAGTACTACTGGATCGCCTGGCGCGCCGCGCTGAACAGCGCGCCCCAGCACGCGCTCAAGGTCGCCGAATTCGCCAAGAACGAGTTCAAGGATGATCTGTCGTTCACGGAGGAGTATGACTTCATGAAGGCGTTGTTTGCGCAGCCGAAGACGGCGGTTCCGGCACCCGCGAAGAAGGCGGAGCCGGCAGCGGTGAAGTAAGTCTGCTCAGTACCGGAACACCATGGGACCGATGATCGTTCTGAAATATGGCTCTGCGGCGTTCCGTGTGGGTCCTTTCTTGGCATAGCGGCCTCCTTCGGGCAGGTTTCCCGTCATGGACACCAACCCGCTCTTCACGCTCGCTCTCGGCCTGACCTCGCCGTGGCGGGTTACCGAAACCATTTTCGA